>NZ_JBFBAZ010000021.1:0-87129 GCF_040682475.1 Hamadaea sp. NPDC051192 | reverse complement strand
GGAGGCGGCCACCTTGGCGTCCAGCGTGCTCGCCGTCGCCGCCGGCGTGTGGGGCGTACGCGTCCACGAGGTGCGCGCGACCGTCGACGCGCTCGCGGTCTGGCGAGCGTCCGGGGAACCCCGGCTGACCTGGAGCGCCCCGTGATCGAACTGACCGGGCTGCGAGTCTTCGGCCGTCACGGCGTCTTCGACTTCGAACGCGAACAGGGCCAGGAGTTCGTCGTCGACGTACGCCTGGAGCTGGACCTGACCAAGGCGGCGGCCAGCGACGACGTGGCCGACACCGTCCACTATGGCGAACTCGCCGACGCGCTCGTGGCGATCGTCGGCGGCGAGCCGGTGAACCTGATCGAGACGCTGGCGAGCCGGCTGGTGGACGCCTGCCTGGTGGACGAGCGGGTCACCGCCGCGACCGTCACCGTCCACAAGCCGCAGGCCCCGATCCCGCACGCGTTCGCCGATGTCAGCGTCACCCTGAGCGGACGGCGTGCCGAGCGGTGATCACGGTCGTGCTCAGCCTGGGCAGCAACCTGGGCGATCGGGAGGAACACCTGCGCCAGGCCGTACGCGCGCTCGGCGACAGTCTGCTGCTCGTCAGCGGGGTCTACGAGACGCCGCCCTGGGGCGACGCCGACCAGCCCGCGTACCTCAACGCGGTGGCGCTCGTCGGGGAGGCCGGTCGCGGCGTCGACGAATGGCTGTCGGTGGCGCAGCAGCTCGAGCGGGATGCCCATCGGGAACGTGACCCGAGCCGTCGCTTCGGCCCGCGTACCCTTGATGTCGATTTGATCACCGCGACCACCGCGGCGGGCGAGCCGGTCCTGAGTGACCGGCCCGAGCTGATTCTTCCGCATCCACGCGCCCACCTGCGGGCCTTCGTGCTGCGGCCGTGGCTGGAGATCCAGCCGTACGCGAGCCTGCCCGGCCACGGGTGGGTCTATGACCTGATCCGCGCCGAGCCGGTGGCGTCCGACGTGCTGGCGATGACGGCGAGGCCGGAGATCTCGCTAGAGTCGTAGCGGACGGAAGGGGACCGGCATGACCGAGCCGAAGCCATCGCTGCGGCCGACCAACCCGGCGACGTTGATCGTGGCCGGCCTGCTCTCGGCTGCGACGGCCTGGTTCGTGATCAGCACCTGGTACGGGGAGATGCCGGCGCTGCCCTGGATCCCTGCCGTGACGCTGGCGCTGCTGGCGTTGTTCGAGGCGGTCCTGGCGAACAACACCCGGGCCCGGATCGCCCGTAAGCCGGGCCGCCCGCCGGTCGAGCCGCTGCTGGTCGCGCGCTATGTCGTGCTGGCCAAGGCGTCCTCGCTGGCCGGATCGATCTTCGCGGGGTTCACCGGCGGACTGCTGATCTGGCTGCTCATGGAGCGGGGCCGGTTGGCGGCGGCGCAGCACGACCTGCCGCCGGCGATCGGGGCGTTCGTGGCCTCGCTGATGCTCATCGCGGCCGCGCTGTGGCTGGAGCACTCCTGCCGCGTGCCGAAGCAGCCGGACGACAAGGACGAGCACAACGGGGAGAACGGCCGAAACGGCGAGACCGGACGGCGCACTCCCGCCTGATCCACCGTTCGGCCCGCCGAGCGACCCGCTCGGGGTATGGCGACGCAGCGCTCCCAGCTCTCTTCGATCGGGAATCGGACGCGGTCGAGGGGCTTTTGCGAACGCCGCTCACCCGGTAGGTTCGCAGCCTGTGGCGGCCCGCACTCCACGGCCGCCTGCGGTCATGACGGCCGCTCGACGGCTGCCCCCGCGGCCGGACCCGATGGAGGCGGCTCCCGATGCCTTACGACGACGGCGACAACACGCGATTTCGCGGCGAGCCGGGATTCCGCGAGGAGCCCGATTTCCGCACGTCGACGTCGACCGGCTCGATCCCGCCGGTGCGGGCCTCCTCCGGACCCCTGGACGACATCTTCGAGGACCCGACGCACGGCGACCCCGGTCGTGACCGCATGGCGGTGCACTTCGCCTGGGAGGCGATCCTGCTCATCGGGGCCGGCGTCCTCGGCTTCCTGATCTACAGCCAGCACAAGTCGGCGGTGACCGGGCAGAACCTGCGGGAACTCGTCGTCTTCGCGGCCGCCCTCGGCCTGCTGGCGTTCGGCGCCGCGGCCTCCTTGCGCGCGGCCGCCCCGAACCTGGCCATCGGGCCGGTGGCGGTCGCGGCGGCGATGTCGTTCGCGGAGAAGGGCAACGCCGGCGTGAGTTCGGCCGGGCCGAAGATCGTGGGCCTCGCAGCCCTGGTCGGGTTGGTGATCGCGGTCCTCGTGGTCGGCTTCCAGGTGCCAGGCTGGGCGGCGAGCCTCGCGGGCGCGCTCGTGGTGATCGTCTGGATCCAGAAGCACGCCGCGCCGATCACGGTCGCGGGAGAGTTCGACCCGACCGACCGGTCCTGGTACTACTTCGGCGGCTTCGCGGCCGCGTCCATCCTCGGCGCCGCCCTGTGCGCGATCCGGCCGTTACGCCGCGGCGTCGGCCGCTTCCGCCCGGTCGGCGACCCCGCGGCCCGCCGCGGATTCTTCGCCGCCCTGGTCACAGGGGTCGCGGTCGTCAGCTCGACCGTGCTGGCCGCCGTCGCCGGCATCCTCATCGCCGGCCTGAACAGCAGCGTCCAGCCGGACCTCGGGATGGAATGGACCGGCCTCGCGATCGGCGTCGCGCTGGTCGGCGGGGTGAGCGCCTTCGGCCGGCGAGGCGGCGTCTTCGGCACCGTCCTCGCGACCATCGTGGTCTCGCTGATCATCCGGTTCGGTGAGGCGGCCGACTGGCGGCTCTCGCCGTACGCCGTCGGCGCGGTCACCATCGCGGCCGGGCTCGTCGTCACCCGGCTCGTCGAGACGTTCGGCAAGCCGCTGCTGACCCCGGACGAGGAGACGTGGACCTCGGAGTCCACCTCGACCTGGACCGGCGGCACCGGCTGGGGCGGCGCGGACACGGGATCCTGGTCGGCGTCACTGCCGACGCAGCCGACGGTCAACCGGCCCGACCCGTGGCAGGACGACCGCTGGGGCGCCGGTCGCTGACCCCCCCGCTGGGTGAGGTTCGCTGCGGATCACGGTTACGCATGCTTCCCGCGCCCAAGATCGCATGCATATCCCTGATCTGCCGCCAACGCCAACGCCGCCGCCAACGCCAACGCCAACGTCAACGTCGGCGCGAAGGCGGCGTGCGGACGGGGGCGGCCTGGGGGTGAGTAGGCTCAGCGCATGACGGAGTCGGGCCTGCGCGAGCTGACGGTCGGCACGGGGACCGGGATCGAGACCGAGGACATGGTCCTCAACATCGGCCCGCAGCACCCCTCGACGCACGGTGTGCTGCGGCTCAAGCTCACGGTGGACGGCGAACGCGTCGTCACCGCCGAGCCGATCATCGGCTACATGCATCGCGGGGCCGAGAAGCTCTTCGAGGTACGCGACTACCGGCAGATCATCGTGCTGGCGAACCGGCATGACTGGCTCAGCGCGTTCTCCAACGAACTCGGGGTGGTCCTCGCGGTCGAGCGGCTCATGGGCATCGAGGTGCCGGAGCGGGCGATCTGGCTGCGGATGGCGCTGGCCGAGCTGAACCGGGTGCTCAGCCACCTGATGTTCCTCGGGTCGTATCCGCTGGAGTTGGGCGCGATCAGTCCGGTCTTCTACGCCTTCCGCGAGCGGGAGGTCCTCCAGGTCGTCATGGAGGAGGTCTCCGGCGGCCGCATGCACTACATGTTCAACCGCGTCGGCGGCGTGAAGGAGGAGGTCCCGGCGGGCTGGTCCCGGCGGGCGCGGCAGGCGATCGACGACGTCCGCCGTCGCATGCCCGACCTCGACAACTTGATCCGCAAGAACGAGATCTTCATGGCGCGTACGGTCGGCGTGGGGGTGCTCAGCGCCGAGCAGGCGGCGGCGTACGGGGCGTCCGGGCCGGTCGGCCGGGCCAGTGGACTGGACTTCGACCTGCGGCGCGACGACCCCTACCTCGCGTACGACCAGCTGGACGTGCCGATCGTGACGCGTACGGCGGGGGACTGCCACGCCCGGTTCGAGGTGCTGCTGGATCAGGTCTACGTCTCGCTCGACCTGGCCGAGCAGTGCCTGGATCGGCTGGACCGCACGTCCGGTCCGGTGAACGTGCGGCTGCCCAAGGTGGTGAAGGCTCCTGAGGGCCACACTTACGCCTGGACGGAGAACCCGCTCGGCGTCAACGGCTACTACCTGGTCTCTCACGGGGAGAAGACGCCGTGGCGGTTGAAGCTGCGGACCGCCTCCTTCGCCAATGTCCAGGCGCTGTCGACGTTGTTGCCCGGCTGCCTGATCCCGGACCTGGTGGCGATCCTCGGCTCGATGTTCTTCGTCGTCGGCGACATCGACAAGTAAGGCCGCTGAGCACCGACACTTGGGAACTCAGTAGTCGTCGGCGTACCGGCGGCGCCGGGGCTCCTGCTCCCGGGGCGGCCATTGGTTCAGCCACTCCGCGACCGACGGTTCGTCGTTCTGGGCGGGCAGCGCCCGTGGCCCTCGCTGGTCGTTCCAGCGGTCGCCGTCCCAGGAGTCGGAGCGGCCCGCCCGGGGCTCGTCCCGGTGACCGGGCTCGTCACGCCGAACGGGTCCGTCACGTCGAACCGGCTCGTCGCGGCGGATGGCCGCCCACCGGTCTTCGATCCGCATCTCGGAGCCGTTCTCGTCGGAGTGCATCGAGGCCCGTCGCTCGCCCATGCGCAGTTCAGCGCCCCGGTCGTCGTTGCGGACGGCGGCCCACCGGTCGCCGGCCTGCACCCGGGACCAGTCGGCCTCGACGGGAGCCGCTTCGTGACGTCGCTGGCCCGCCCCGGGACCGGACTGGTCCTGCATCGCCTGTCGGCTCCACCGGTCGCGGGGGTTGTCCTCATGCGACAGCAGCGGCTCACGCGGCGGCGCCGGGGGCGACGCCGACTCGGCGAGCCGGTTACGCAGCTGCTGCTCGGTCCACGACTCGCCGTACTCGTCGGGGTAGGCAGGCCGAGCCGGTTGCGCCGGGTACGCACCGGCTGAGGCGTGCCCGGGCCAGCGCTCGTCGTCCTCGGCGCGACGACGGCCACCGGATCGTGCGGGCGGGGCCTGCTGGGCGTCGGCCCAGGCCGGTGCCGGCGGAGCGGCCCGCCCGGCGTGCCTCTGCTCGTCAGCGTGCGGATCGACGTGCGGATCGACGATCGTGGACCGGGTGGTGACCTGCACGGTCTCGGTATGCCGGACGACGCCGGCTGGGACCGAACCGCTCACGGTGCCCGGACGCGGAGACGCCGGATGCGGTGACGGCGACTGGGCCGAACCACGGGCCAGCTCGCCGCGCATCGCCTCGACCTGCGTACGGAGCTGGTCGACGGTCTCCTGCAGGTGCTGGAACCGCTCGGCGAAGGCCCGATGTGTCGCCCGTGCCGCAGTGGTGATGTCGTTGCGGACGTCCTCGCGCACCACGTCGATCTCGTCGTAGATGGTGTCCTCGAGTTCGACCTTCACCGAGTCCGGCGCCGGGCGCAGCACGATCGCCAGTCCGATCAGGACGACGGAGAGCAGCGCGAGGCCGATCGCGGCCCGCAGCGAACGGTCGCCACTGCCGATCAGCAGGGCCAACGCGGCGAGCGGTGCGACACCCACCCCGGCCCAGAGCAGGCCGGTGGGCAGCTTGACGTTCTGCCGTTCGGGGGACTCGGAGGAGGCCGGCATGGCAGGTCAGCCTACCGACAGGGGCGGCGAATGTCACTGCTGGCGGGTCGCGTCGCCGCCCGGAATCCGGACTTTGTCAGCTTTCGGGGGACATCAGGTAGTCGATGAAGCGCGCCCGGATGAGCGGTTCGAGATCGCCGTAGTCGTGGCCCTTCAGCTCGCGCCACATGTTGTAGTAGTCGTCGATCTGCGGGCCGATGTCGCCCAGCGAGTCGTCGCCCTGCTCCGCGTCGCCGGCCGACGGGAGGTGCTGCGCGAGGTCCACGAAGAAGCCGAGGTCGCGCCGTTCCTGGGCCAGGTCGAAGGCCTGGTCACGCAGCTCTTCGGTGGTCAGCGCGTCCAACTCTGCGAAAGTCGCCATGGTGTCCACTCTATGGTCACCGCCTGAACGGCCCACCAGTGATCTCCCAAACCGCCCTCGGCCAGGAGTTCCGCCGCCTGGCTCGCGCCGCTCAACGCCCGCAGATACCCGGCGGGGTCGGCGGTCGCCAGGTCCAGGGGTGGCCGGGTCCCGTCGACACCGAGCGCCGCGAGGGCCTCCCGCTGCCTCAGCACGGGTACGCCCAAAGCATCGACCGCCACATGCGCGGTGATGTCGGTGCTCCCGTCGAACCGGGGCTCGACCTCGCGGCCGTCCCGGAAGCCGGTGAGCGTCGGCCGCCGGTCGGCCCGGGTGTGGCCGTAGTCGATCGCGACGGCCAGTCCGGCGGTCAACCGGCTGACGGCGTCGGCCCAGGCCCGGTCCCGGGGCAGCCCGATCTCGGCGGTGTCGCCGGGGTCGTGCAGCGGCCACCATTCGTCGGTCCAATGGGCGTCGGCCGGGTCGAGGGGCGTACCGAGGCGGCCGTCGTCGAGGAGGTAGCGCGGGACGCCGTCCGGGTCGACGACGGCCACGTCGAGCGGGACGTTGTCGAGCCACTCGGTGGCGATGAGCAGTCCGGTGAACTCCTCCGGCAGCTCCGGGCGCCAGTCGATGCCGGGATCGAGACCGGCCGGGCGATCGGCCAGCTCGACGGCGACCGGGCGTACGCGGGAATCCCGCCCGAGCAGCGCGTACACCTGGGAGAGCAGCTCGCCGCGCCCGGCCCCGACGTCCACGACGGTGAGCACGTCGGGGTGCCCGAGCGCCTTGTCCACCCCGGCGACGAGGTGGGCGATCGCCGTGGCGAACACCGGTGCGGCGGTCACGCTGGTCCGGAAGTGATCGGCCGGACGCTCACGCCGGAAGAACCCGTCCGCTCCGTAGAGCGCGGCCGCCATCGCCTCCCTGAGCCGGACCGCCATGGCGGCTACCGGCCGGTGCCCAGCGTGCCCGCGGTGATCGCGTCCAATCGCTCCAGCTCCGCCGCACCGGGGATCCACGCTCCCGCCTGTGCGTTCGCGCGTACCTGCTGGGGAGAGGTCGCGCCGGCGATCACCGTGGCGACGCCCGGCTTGGCCGCGAGCCCGCCGATGGCGATCTCCAGCATCGACACGCCCGCCTCGTCCGCGTACGCCCGGAGCCCCTCGACGGTGTCCCAGTCCGCCGCCTTGAGCCAGGCCGCGTAGCGGTCGTCGGCCATGCGCGAGCCCGCCGGCGGGGTCTGGTCCCGGTGATAGACGCCGGCGAGCAGTCCGGACTGGAGCGGGAAGAACGGGATGAAGCCGACGCCGGCCCGCTCGCAGGCGGGCAGCAGCTCGGCCTCGGGCTTGCGGCTGAGCCAGTTGTACTGCTGCTGCGTGCTGATGAACGGGGTCAGCCCGGTGGTCTTCGCCGTCCACGCGGCGTCGGTGACCTGCCAGCTCGCGAACTGCGAGGAGCCGATGTACCGGACCTTGCCCTGGCGGACCAGGTCGTCGAGGGCGCGAAGGGTCTCCTCGATCGGCGTGGCCGGGTCGGGATAGTGGAACTGGTAGAGGTCGAGGTAGTCGGTCTGCAACCGGCGCAGCGAATCCTCCACCGCCTTCAGGATGTACCGCCGGGAGCCCCGTGCGCCGTCGGCCGAGCGTGGGTCGCCCGGCCCGGCGCCCATGTCCATGCCGAACTTGGTGGCCAGCACGACGCTGTCGCGGCGGCCCTTGAGCGCCTCGCCGAGGAACATCTCGCAGGTCCCGCGTGGGGTGCCGTAGACGTCGGCGGCGTCGAAGAAGGTCACCCCCGCGTCGATCGCGGCGTCGACGACCGCGTGGGTCTCCTCGGCGTTCAGTTTCCGGCCGAAGTTGTTGCATCCCAGTCCGACGACTGAGACCACCAGACCGGAGTCGCCCAAGCGGCGGTAGCGCATGGCAGCCATGATCGAAAACCTACCTGTAGTCTTCGGGATGTGACGAGCGTTCAACAGATCGACAGCATTCTGCAGCGTGCGGCCGATGGCGGTCGGATCAGTCCGGACGAGGCTCTGCTCCTCTACACCGACGCGCCGCTGCACCCGCTGGGCGAGGCCGCGGACGCCGTACGCCGCCGGAGATACCCCGATGGCATTGTGACCTACCTCATCGACCGGAACATCAATTACACGAACGTCTGCGTGACGGCGTGCAAGTTCTGTGCCTTCTTCCGTGCGCCCAAGCACGCCGAGGGCTGGTCGCACCCGATGGAGGAGATCCTGCGCCGCTGCGGCGAAGCGGTCGACCTCGGAGCGACGCAGGTCATGCTGCAGGGCGGCCACCACCCCGACTACGGGGTCGAGTACTACGAGGAGCTGTTCTCCTCGGTGAAGCAGGCGTACCCGCAGCTGGCGATTCACTCGATCGGCCCGAGCGAGATCCTGCACATGGCCAAGGTCAGCGGGGTCTCGATCGAGGACGCCGTCGTCCGGATCAAGGCCGCCGGCCTGGACTCCATCGCCGGAGCGGGCGCGGAGATGCTGCCCGACCGGCCGCGCCAGGCGATCGCGCCGCTGAAGGAGTCGGGCGCGCGCTGGCTGGAGGTCATGGAGGTGGCCCACCAGCACGGTGTGGAGTCGACCGCCACCATGATGATGGGCACCGGCGAGACCAACGCCGAGCGGATCGAGCACATGCGAATGATCCGGGACGTGCAGGACCGCACCGGCGGCTTCCGGGCCTTCATCCCGTGGACCTACCAGCCGGAGAACAACCACCTCAAGGGGCGTACGCAGGCCACGACGCTGGAGTACCTGCGGCTCATCGCGGTGGCCCGGCTGTTCTTCGACAATGTCAACCACCTGCAGGCCTCGTGGCTGACCACGGGTAAGGACGCCGGCCAGCTGGCGCTGCACATGGGTGTGGACGACCTCGGCTCGATCATGCTCGAGGAGAACGTCATCTCCTCGGCCGGCGCGCGCCACCGCTCCAACCTGCAGGAGCTGATCTGGATGATCCGCACCGCCGGTCGTATCCCGGCGCAGCGGGACACCCTCTACAACCACCTCCAGGTGCACTGGACGCCGGCCGACGACCCGACCGACGACCGCGTCACCTCGCACTTCTCCTCGATCGCCCTCCCGGGCGGCGGCGTCGGCAAGGCGCTTCCGCTGGTGGAGGCGCACTGATCGCGGCGGGGCCGCGTACCGAGCCGTCTTCGTGTTAGCGTCCCGCCGTTCGCGAGAAGGGAACGGGGATGCGGATCCGTCGTGCGTTGATCGCCGCGCTGCTGGGATGCCTGCCGATGATGGCGGCCGGAGTTCCGGCCGACGCCGCGCTGGCGAAGACGGACTTGGCGGTGAAGGTCACTTCGCAAGGACGCGCGGCGGTCGGCAAGACTGCGACGATCTTGTACGAGATCCACAACCTCGGAACCCAGCCGACGATGAGTGCCACCGTCTGGTTCGAGGTGCAGGCGCCGGGCGGAACAGTGTTCGACGCCTCGACCGAACGCGGCTGGAGCGGCTACAAGTGCACCTGGCTCACGCCTCACAAGCGCGTTCGGTGCCGCAACGACGCGATGATCTATCCCGACAACGACAACCCGTCGGGCGTCTACGGATTCAGCAAGAAACTGCTGTACTTCGAGGTGAAGGCGAAGTGCACGACGCCGGGTCGATTCACGATCTCCTACGGCAACGACACGAAGCCGTCGAACAACTCGGCGACGCTGCGGGTGACTGTGGACGGCGTGAGCGCGGCCGCCTGCGCCGCCAAGCCGTCGACCTCGCCGAAGGCGTCCCCCCAAGCCGCAGCTGAGTTCGGCTCCAGCGGTGAGCGCCTCGCCGTCGCCAGAGCTGTCATCGTCAGCTGAGGCGTCTCCCGCATCGACCGAGGCGGCCGTGACGTCGTACAGTCCCGGCGAGGTGACCCCGCTCGCCGGGGACTCGGACGACTCCGGTTCCGGGGTGGCCGTCGCGGTCGCCGTAGGCGTCGCCCTGCTGGCCGCCGGAATCGGAATTCTGTGGCGTATCCGCAGGCGGGGCACGGTCCCGACCGACCTGTGACACTCGGGTGATACTGTCCGTCATCACCTCTCAGGGAGCGGACCATGTGGATGCGCAGAGTGCTGGCCGCGGCTGCGGCGGCGCTCGTCGCCGGGCTGGCGACGGGAGCCGCGACGGCGTGGGCCGCACCGACGACAGCCGATCTCACGGTGGCCGCCTCGGCGGTCGGCGGACGGGTCGGCCAGGCGGTGGACGTCCGATATGTGCTGCGTAACAACGGTCCGCAGAGCGCCGCTCCACTCACCTACACGGTGGACTTCACCGCCCCACCCGGTACGCGCATCGTCAGCACCGGCGGTGGCATCTGCCAACCCGCGTCCGGTACGCACGCCCGCTGTGCGTACAGCGCCGCGTTGGCGGACGGCGCCCGGCGGCAGTTGACGCTGCGGCTGCGGATCGACAGCGCACCCACGGGGTGTGGCGCATTGGTGATCAGTTACGCCGACGATCCCCGGCCGGGGAACAACACCGCCGCGGTGCGGGTGGCCGTCGACGGCCGTCCCCGTAACTGCTCCGGTTCGGACACGACCGCGTCGCCGAGGCCGACGAAGTCCAAGGTGTCCCCGACGCCGTCCGACGAGCCGACGGTCGAGGCCACCGAGGAGTTCACGGACGAGACGAGCAGCCCGGACGACAGCCCGCAGCCGGCGACGATGCCGCAGGACACCGTCGGCGGGTTGGGCCTCGGCTCCGTGCTCGTGATCGGGGGCGGTGCCGTGCTCGTCTCGCTGGGCGGCCTGCTGCTGTGGTGGATGCTGCGCAAGGATCCCGACGACGACGTCGACGACGCCACCGGGCCGATCTACCGCTGATCCGCCGCCGATCCATCGCTGATCTACCGCCGATCGGTGCGGCGTACCTCCTGCGTAGAGTGGGGGACGTGACCCGCGCAGACCTGGACAAGGACCGGCACGAGATCGCCGAGATGTTCGACGGTGTGGCCGACCGCTACGACCGCACCAACACGATCCTCTCGTTCGGCCAGGATCGGTCCTGGCGGAAGGCGACGGCCGCCGCGCTCGATCTGCGGCCGGGGGAGCGGGTGCTCGACCTCGGGGCGGGCACCGGGATCTCCACCGTGGACCTCGGCCGGTCCGGGGCGTACGCAGTCGGGGCGGACATCTCGCTGGGCATGCTCGGCGTCGGCCGGCGAGTACGCCCCCACGTGCCGTTGGTCGCCGGGGACGCCTTGGCGCTGCCCTTCGCGGACGCCTCCTTCGACGCGGTGACCATTTCCTTCGCCCTGCGCAACGTCAACGACACCGCGGCGGCGCTGCGGGAGATGGCCCGCGTGACCAAGCCGGGCGGCCGGCTCGTGGTGTGTGAGTTCTCCCACCCCACCGTGCCGGTGTTCCGCACGGTGTACCTGTCCTATTTGATGCGTAGCCTGCCCGTCGTCGCCCGCAAGGTCGCGTCCAATCCAGACGCGTACGTGTATCTGGCGGAGTCGATCCGGGCCTGGCACAACCAGTCGAGCCTGGCCGAGGTGATCGCCGCGAGCGGCTGGACGAAGGTCGGCTGGCGCAACCTGACCGGCGGCATCGCTTCTCTGCATCGCGCTGTCCGCGTCTGACCTGCCGGTACGCCCGTTGGACGGGGTGTGGGAGTACTCGGAAATCTTGGTGGCGGATTCGGCGAGGAGCCGGTTCGGGTCGCGGATCTTGAAGCGGCCGCGGCGGAAGTGGCTGAACCTTCGTCGAGAGAAAGCCGAGCTGAGAAACGGTCAGTCAACTTAGTAGGTCGCCCACAGTGTGAAACACGCATTCCTCGCGAACTGGACAAGCGTTCGGGGCGTCCCGGATCTTGAGCTGCGGAAACGAGATCAAGCTCACTAGTAAGGGCAACCTAAGTCACACGCGTTCACAGAAGCGGTACTAGAGTGCGCCTGAGCCGAGCTTGTGAAGAGTTTCACGAGCGTGTTCAGCGGTGGAGGTGACCGTGACCACGACTGATATGGACGCCGACGTGATCGTCGTCGGTGCAGGTCCGGGCGGTTCAGCGACCGCCTACCACCTGGCCAAGCACGGCGTGAACGTCCTGCTGCTGGAGAAGACCGAGTTCCCCCGCGAGAAGGTCTGCGGCGACGGACTGACCCCGCGGGCGGTCAAGCAGCTGATCGACATGGGCGTGGACGTCAGCCCGGAGCAGGGCTGGCTGCACAACAAGGGACTGCGGGTCATCGGCGGTGGCATCCGCCTGGAGCTGGACTGGCCTGAGCTGGCCAGCTTCCCGAACTACGGCCTGACGCGTACCCGGATGGACTTCGACGACCTGCTGGCCCGGCAGGCGGTGGCGGCCGGCGCGAAGCTGCTCGTCAACAACAACGTGATCGCGCCGGTGCTGGACGCCGCCGACCGCGTGGTGGGCGTGACGGCCAAGACGCCGGAGGGCGAGGTCACCTACCGCGCCCCGCTCGTGATCGCGGCGGACGGCGTGAGCGGGCGATTCCCGCTGGCGCTGGGCGTAGCCAAGCGAGAGGACCGCCCCATGGGCGTGGCGGTCCGCCGCTACTACCGCAGCCCCGCCAAGCACGACGACGACTACCTGGAGTCCTGGCTGGAACTGCGCAGCCGGGAAGGCGGCGACAAGCTGCTGCCCGGCTACGGCTGGATCTTCGGGATGGGGGACGGCCGGGTCAACGTCGGCCTCGGTGTCCTGAACAGCTCCGTCGCGTACGGCAAGACCAACTACCGCCAGCTGCTGATCGACTGGATGGGCAGCACCCCCGAGGACTGGGGGATGCGGGACGAGGCCAACGCCGACGGCCCGATCATGGGCGCCGCCCTGCCGATGGGCTTCAACCGCACGCCGCACTACACGCGAGGCGTACTGCTCGTCGGGGACTCCGGCGGCATGGTGAACCCCTTCAACGGCGAAGGCATCGCGTACGCGATGGAGTCGGGTGCGCTGGCCGCCGAGATCGTGACGCAGGCGCTCGCCCGGCCCGAGGGCCCGGACCGCGAGCGTGCTCTCCAGGCGTACCCGCAGGAGCTGAAGATCCGCTACGGCGGCTACTACCGGCTCGGCGGGATGTTCGTGAAGCTCATCGGAAATCCGCAGGTCATGAAGCTGGCGACGAAGCACGGCATGCCGCATCCGACGCTGATGCGCTTCGTTCTGAAGCTTCTGGCCAACCTCACCGACCCACGCGGCGGCGACGCGATGGATCGGATCATCAACGGCCTGAGCCGGGTAGCCCCGGCGGTGTAGGGAAGGGACGTCGAGCAATGTCGCTCTCGCCATACGTACCGATAGTCGGGCTGTTCGCCCTCGCGGCGGCGTTCGCCCTCTTCTCGGTGGTGATCGCGCCGTTCGTCGGTCCCCGCCGTTACAACAAGGCCAAGCTCGACGCCTACGAGTGCGGGATCGAGCCGACGCCGCAACCGATCGGCGGTGGACGCTTCCCGGTCAAGTTCTACCTGACCGCGATGCTCTTCATCGTCTTCGACATCGAGATCATCTTCCTCTACCCGTGGGCGGTCAGCTTCGATCGGCTGGGCGTCTTCGGCTTCGTGGAGATGGTTCTCTTCATCGGCACGGTCTTCATCGCGTACGCCTATGTCTGGCGGCGCGGCGGCCTGGACTGGGACTAGGGGACAGGGCGAGCCATGGGTATCGAGGAGAAGCTGCTTCCGAACGGGGTCCTGCTGACCACCGTGGAGAAGCTGGTGAACTGGTCGCGCAAGGCGAGCTTCTGGCCGGCGACCTTCGGCCTGGCCTGCTGCGCGATCGAGATGATGGCGACCGGCGCCGCCCGTTACGACCTGGCCCGGTTCGGCATGGAGGTCTTCCGGGCCTCGCCGCGGCAGGCCGACCTGATGATCGTGGCCGGTCGGGTGAGCCAGAAGATGGCTCCCGTCCTGCGCCAGATCTACGACCAGATGCCGGAGCCGAAGTGGGTGCTCTCCATGGGCGTCTGCGCTTCGAGCGGCGGCATGTTCAACAACTACGCGATCGTGCAGGGCGTGGACCACGTCGTGCCGGTCGACATGTATCTGCCCGGCTGCCCGCCGCGGCCCGAGATGCTGATCGACGCGATCCTCAAGCTGCACGAGAAGGTCATGGCCGAGCCGCTCGGCGACCGGCGGGCCAAGTCGATCGAAGCCAAGATCGCGGAAGGCCGTGGCCCGATCGTCAAGCCCGGTTCGATGCCCTCCAGCTACCGCTTCGACAAGCAGAAGCGGGCCGCCTGGGAGAAGGCCGTCGCCGAGGGCACGGAAGAGCAGCTGCGCATCTCGAACTGGATGCAGCGGGAGGTGGCGAAATGACGGAGTCCGTCAGCGGCGGCCGCGGCCTGTTCGGGGTCAGCGGCAGCGGTGACACGTCCGGCTTCGGCGGACTGGTACGCAAGGCGGGCGTACCCGCCTCGCTCGGCCGTCCGGTCGGCGTGGAGGAGTTCGACGAGGTCCTCGACGGCCTGGCCGACGCGCTCAGCGGCGGCGAGCGGCCCGAGGGTGAGGTCGAACCCGCGTTCGCCTCGTTCGACGAGGTGATCGAGCGCATCGTGGTCGACCGCGGTGAGCTGACCCTGCACGTCAAGCCGGAGGCCATCGCGGACGTGTGCCGCACCCTCCGCGACGACGAGGGTCTGCGGTACGAGCTGTGCTCGTCGGTGTCGGGTGTGGACTATCCCGCCCAGGACCGCCGGCTGCACGCCGTCTACCACCTGACCTCGATGACCTACCGCCGGCGTATCCGGCTGGAGTGCGCGGTCACCGCCGAGGAGCCGCACCTGCCGAGCGTCACCAGCGTCTACCCGACCGCCGACTGGCAGGAGCGGGAGACCTACGACATGTTCGGGATCATCTTCGACGGCCACCCCAACCTCACCCGGATCCTCATGCCGGACGACTGGGAGGGCCACCCGCAGCGCAAGGACTACCCGCTCGGCGGTGTGCCGGTCGAGTACAAGGGCGCCGAGATTCCACCGCCGGACCAGCGGAGGTCCTACCGATGACCAGCAGTTACGACACTTACGCGCCGGAGCGCGAGACCACCCAGGGCAAGGTCTTCACCGTCACCGGTGGCGACTGGAACGACGTGGTCAGCGGCGTGGACCCGATCCATGACGAGCGGATCGTGGTCAACATGGGTCCGCAGCACCCGTCGACCCACGGCGTACTGCGGCTCGTCCTCGAGCTGGAAGGCGAGACGGTCACCGACGCCCGTACCGTCATCGGCTACCTGCACACCGGGATCGAGAAGAACCTCGAGTACCGGACGTGGACCCAGGGCACGACCTTCGTGACCCGGATGGACTATCTGGCGCCGATCTTCAACGAGACGGCGTACTGCCTCGCGGTGGAGAAGCTGCTCGGCATCACCGACGACATCCCCGAGCGGGCGACCACGATCCGTGTGCTGATGATGGAGCTGAACCGGCTCTCGTCGCACCTGGTCTGGCTGGCCACCACCGGCATGGAGCTGGGCGCGCTCTCGATGATGATCTACGGCTTCCGCGAGCGGGAGTTCGTCCTGGACATCTTCGAGCTGATCAGCGGCCTGCGGATGAACATGGCGTACGTCCGGCCCGGCGGGGTGGCCCAGGATGTTCCGCCGGAGGCGATCAAGAAGATCCGCGAGCTGCTCGACTTCATGCCGAAGCGCATCAAGGACTACGAGAACCTGCTGTCCGACCAGCCGATCTGGTTGCAGCGTACGCAGGGCGTCGCGGTCCTCGACGTCACCGGCTGTCTGGCGCTGGGCATCACCGGCCCGGTGCTCCGCAGCGCCGGCCTGGCCTGGGACCTCCGCAAGACGCAGCCCTACTGCGGGTACGAGACCTACGAGTTCGACGTGCCGACGCAGCCGGAGGCCGACGTCTACGCGCGGTACCTGGTGCGCATCAACGAGATGCGGGAATCGCTGAAGATCATCGAGCAGGCGCTGGGCCGGCTCAAGCCCGGCCCGGTCATCGTGGCGGACAAGAAGATCGCGTGGCCCGCCCAGCTGGCCGTCGGCCTGGACGGCATGGGCAACTCGCTGAACCACGTCGCGAAGATCATGGGTCAGTCGATGGAATCACTGATCCACCACTTCAAGCTGGTCACCGAAGGCTTCCGCGTCCCGGCCGGGCAGGTCTACGTCCCGGTCGAGGGTCCGCGTGGCGAGCTGGGCGCGCACGTCGTCTCCGACGGCGGCACCCGGCCCTATCGCGTGCACTACCGCGAACCCAGCTTCGTGAACCTGCAGGCCATCCCCGCGATGGCCGAGGGTGGTCTGCTGGCCGACGTGATCGCCGGCGGGGCGTCGCTCGACCCCGTCATGGGAGGGTGTGACCGGTGATGAGTTTCTCTGCCGAGACCTACGCGCGGGCGAAGGAGATCGTCGCGCGGTACCCCGAGGGCAAGCAGCGTTCGGCGCTGCTGCCCCTGCTGCACCTGGTGCAGAACGAGGACGGTCACGTCTCCCCAGAAGGTGTCACCTTCTGCGCCGAGCAGCTCGGCCTGACCAAGGCTCAGGTCGGCGCGGTCGCGACGTTCTACACGATGTACAAGCGCCGGCCCACCGGCGACTACCTCGTCAGCGTCTGCACCAACACGATGTGCGACGTCCTCGGCGGTCAGGCGATCTTCGACGCGCTCAGCGACCACCTCGGCGTGGGGCACGACGAGACCACGCCGGACGGCAAGATCACGCTGGAGCACGCCGAGTGCCTGGCGGCCTGCGACTACGGTCCGGTCGTCACGGTCAACTACGACTTCGTCGACGGGCTCGACCCGGAGTCCGCGGTGCAGCTGACCGAGGACCTGAGCGCCGGGCGTCCGGTGCAGCCCTCCCGGGGCGCGCGGCTCTGCTCGCTCAAGGAGATGGCGCTGCAGCTCGCGGGCTTCGCCGACGAGCGGGACGGCGCGGTCGCCGACGGTCCCGCAGGAGAGCCGACTCTGCGGGGCGTCAAGCTCGCCCAGCAGTACGGGATCAGCCCGGCCGGCTTCGATCTCAACACGCCGATCCCCTCTGCGGCGAACGGAGCGAAAAAGTGAGCACGCAGTTCAGTGCTGCAGTCGAGAAGCTGACGCCGGTCCTCACCAAGCGCTGGCTGTCGCCCGACGCCTGGCGCCTCGACGTCTACGAGCAGCTCGACGGGTACGCCGCGCTCCGCAAGGCGCTGAAGGTGCACCCGGACGACCTGATCGCGTTGGTGAAGGACTCCGGTCTGCGGGGACGCGGCGGCGCCGGGTTCCCCACCGGCCTGAAGTGGGGCTTCATCCCGCAGAACGACGGCAAGCCGCACTACCTGGTGATCAACGCCGACGAGGGCGAGCCGGGGACCTGCAAGGACCTGCCGCTGATGACCTACGACCCGCACGCGCTGGTCGAGGGCGCCATCATCGCCTCGTACGCCATCCGCGCCAACCGCGCCTTCATCTACATCCGCGGTGAGGCCGTCCACGCGGCGCGCCGGCTGCGGCACGCGGTGCAGGAGGCGTACAAGGCGGGGTATCTGGGCCAGAACATCCTGGGCTCGGGGTTCGACCTCGACCTCGTGGTGCACTCCGGCGCCGGGGCGTACATCTGTGGCGAGGAGACGGCCCTGCTGGACTCGCTGGAGGGGATGCGCGGCCAGCCCCGGCTGCGCCCGCCGTTCCCGGCGACGCACGGCCTGTACGCCTGCCCGACCGTGGTGAACAACGTCGGCACCATCGCCAGCGTCCCGTACATCGTGCTGGGCGGCGCGGCCTGGTGGAAGACGATGGGCACCGAGAAGTCCTCCGGCCCGATGATCTACTCGCTGTCCGGCCGCATCCAGCAGCCGGGGCAGTACGAGTGCTCGCTGGGCGTCACGCTGCGGGAGCTGATCGAACTGGCCGGCGGCATGCAGCCGGGCCACAACCTGCGGTTCTGGACCCCGGGCGGCTCGTCGACGCCGCTGCTGACCGCTGACCACCTCGACGTCCCGCTGGACTTCGACAGCGTCGCGGCGGCCGGCTCGATCCTGGGCACCACGGCGACGCAGATCTTCTCCGATCAGGACTGCCCGGTCTACGCGACCTACCGGTGGCTGGAGTTCTACCACCACGAGTCCTGTGGCAAGTGCACTCCCTGCCGCGAGGGCAACTACTGGATGGTGCGGGTCTACCGCCGCATCCTGTCCGGCCAGGGCTCGCACGAGGACCTGGACACCCTGCTCGACACCGCCGACAACATCCTGGGCCGCTCGTTCTGCGGTCTCGGCGACGGCGCCACCAGCTCGGTGACCAGCTCCTTGCAGTACTTCAAGCAGGATTACCTGGACTACATCGAGGGCCGGAAAGCGCCGAAGCTCTCGGAGAAGGCATTGGCAGGTGCTCACTGATGACGTCCGCCGAAGTAGCCAAGAGCACCGACGAGGTCACCCTCACCATCGACGGGATCGAGGTGACCGCGCCCAAGGGGACGCTGCTCATCCGGGTCGCCGAGAAGATGGGGATCGACATCCCGCGGTTCTGCGACCACCCGCTGCTGGCCCCGGCCGGCGCCTGCCGCCAGTGCCTCGTGGAGGTCGAAGGGCAGCGCAAGCCGGTCGCCTCCTGTACGCAGACCGTCGCCGACGGCATGGTCGTGCGTACGCACCGGACCAGTGAGGTCGCGCAGAAGGCGCAGTCCGGGATCATGGAGATGCTCCTGATCAACCACCCGCTCGACTGCCCGATGTGCGACAAGGGCGGCGAGTGCCCGCTGCAGAACCAGGCGATGAGCACCGGCCGGACGGATTCGCGGTTCCACGAGCACAAGCGCGAGTACCCCAAGCCGATCAACATCTCCAGCCAGGTGCTGCTGGACCGCGAGCGCTGCGTGCTCTGCCAGCGCTGCACCCGGTTCTCCGAGGAGATCGCCGGGGACAAGTTCATCGACCTGATGGATCGGTCCTCCGCCGAGCAGATCAACGTCTACCGCGACGAGTTCTACGGCGGCGAAGGCGACGGCGTCTCGATCGACGCGGGCGACGAGCCGTTCAACTCCTACTTCTCCGGCAACACCGTGCAGATCTGCCCGGTCGGCGCGCTGACCGGCGCGCAGTACCGGTTCCGCGCCCGGCCGTTCGACCTCGTGTCGTCGCCGAGCGTGTGCGAGCACTGCTCGGCCGGCTGCTCCCAGCGGACCGACCACCGGCGTGGCAAGGTGCTGCGGCGCCTGGCCGGCGAGGACGCGCAGGTCAACGAGGAGTGGAACTGCGACAAGGGCCGGTGGGGGTTCCAGTACGCCACCGCGTTCGACCGGCTGACCACTCCGCTGGTCCGCGACAAGGACACCGGCGAGCTGCGGTCGGCCAGCTGGAGCGAGGCGCTGATGGTCGCCGCCGAGGGCCTGCGGGCCGCCCGGGACGGCGAGCACGGCGTCGGCGTCCTGACCGGCGGCCGGCTGACCGTCGAGGACGCGTACGCGTACGCGAAGTTCGCGCGGGTGGCCCTGACGACCAACGACGTGGACTTCCGGGCTCGGCCGCTGTCGAAGGAGGAGGCGGACTTCCTCGCTTCCACCGTCGTCGGGGAGACCTCGGTGACCTACGCCGACCTGGAGAAGGCACGGCACGTGGTGCTCGTCGGGCTGGAGCCCGAAGAGGAGTGCCCGATCGTCTTCCTTCGCCTGCGTAAGGCGGCCACCGCGAAGCGACTGCGGGTCACCGGCGTCGCTCCGTTCGCCACGCGCGGTCTCGCGAAGCTGTCCGGCACGCTGGTCACCGCCGCCCCGGGTGAGGAGCCCGAGGCGCTCGACCGGATCGTCGGCGTCGACGCGGAGACCGTCATCCTCGTGGGCGAGCGGCTCGCCACCGTCCCGGGCGGCTTCTCGGCGGTGGCCGCGTTCGCCGCGCGTACCGGTGCGAAGCTGGCCTGGGTGCCGCGGCGCGCGGGAGACCGCGGCGCTGTCGACGCGGGCTGCCTGCCGAACCTGCTGCCGGGTGGGCGGCCGGTGGCCGACCCCGCGGCCCGCGCCGAGCTGGCGCAGCTGTGGGGCCTGGAGCCGGGCGTGATCTCGAGCCAGGCGGGCAAGGACACCGACGCGATGCTCGCGGCGGCCGCCGACGGCCGGCTGGGCGCGCTGGTCGTGGCCGGTGTGGACCCGGGCGATCTGGCCGATCCGGCGCTGGCCGAGCAGGCCCTGACGAAGGTCGGGTTCCTGGTCAGCCTGGAGATCCGGGCGACCGCGGTCACCCGGCACGCCGACGTGGTCCTGCCGGTCGCGACGACCTCCGAGAAGGCGGGGTCGTTCGTGGACTGGGAGGGCCGGCTGCGCCCGTTCGACCAGGTCTTCGAGTTCACCACCACGCAGGGCGGACGGCAGGCGGCGGCGATGATGGCCGACGCCCGGGTGCTCGACGCGATCGCCGCCGAGCTGGGCGTCACGCTCGGCACGGCCGACGTCACCGCGGTACGCCAGGAGCTGGGCAGCCTGCCCGCGACGGCGGCGGAGAAGCCGTTGGCCCCGACGTACGCCCCGGCGACCCGGCCCGCGCTCGCGGCCGGGACGGCGATCCTCAGCTCGTGGCACTACCTGCTGGACAACGGCAGCCTGCTCGACGGCGACGAGGTCCTGATGGGCACCGCCCGCCCGAGCGTGGCGCGGCTGGCCAAGGCGACCGCGACCGGCTTGGGCGTCGCCGACGGGGACCTCGTCACGGTCAGCACCGAGCACGGCTCGGTGACGCTGCCCGCGCTCATCACCGACATGCCCGCGGACGTCGTCTGGGTGCCGGCGAACTCGCCGGGCTCGACGGCCAACCGGACGCTCGGCGCCCACTCGGGCGCGGTCGTCACGGTCGCCGCGGGAACCACCGCCGCTGGAGGTGCGCAGTGATCCTCGCCCAGGATCCGACCCTGGAGGACTTCGGCCAAGACCCATGGTGGCTGGTCCTCATCAAGGTCGTCGCGATCTTCGTCTTCCTCGTCGTGATGACGCTGTTCGCCATCTGGTACGAGCGGCGGGTCGTGGCGCGGATGCAGGTTCGGCCCGGGCCGAACCGCAACGGACCCTTCGGCCTGCTCCAGTCCCTCGCCGACGGCCTCAAGCTGGCCTTCAAAGAGGACATCATGCCGAAGCTCGCCGACAAGGTGGTGTTCTTCATCGCCCCGGTGATCTCGACGGTCTGCGCGTTCACGGCCTTCGCGATCATGCCGTTCGGCCCGATGGTCTCGATCTTCGGCACGAAGACGCCGTTGCAGCTCACCGACATCCCGGTGGCGGTCCTGCTGGTGCTGGCCTGCTCGGGCATGGGCGTGTACGGCGTGGTGCTCGCCGGCTGGGCGAGCGGCTCGACCTACCCGCTCCTCGGCGGTCTGCGCTCCAGCGCCCAGATGATCTCCTACGAGGTCGCCATGGGCCTGTCGATCGTGGCGGTCTTCATGACGGCCGGGACGATGAGCACGTCGGGCATCGTGGCCGCGCAGGCGGACGGCACCACGTTCGGGTCGTTCACCGCCCCGAGCTGGTACGCGCTCCTGCTGCTGCCGAGCTTCGTGATCTACTTCGTCTCCGCGATCGGTGAGACCAACCGGGCTCCGTTCGACCTCCCCGAGGCCGAGTCGGAGCTGGTCGGCGGTTTCCACACCGAGTACTCGTCGCTGAAGTTCGCCCTGTTCTTCCTCGCCGAGTACATCAACATGGTGACCGTCTCCGCGCTGTGCACGACGCTGTTCCTGGGCGGCTGGCGCGCACCGTGGCCGATCAGCTTGTGGGACGGAGCCAACGACAACTGGTTCCCGCTGCTCTGGTTCACGATCAAGGTTCTGCTGCTGCTGTTCGTCTTCGTCTGGCTGCGGGGCACGCTGCCCCGGCTGCGGTACGACCAGTTCATGCGGTTCGGCTGGAAGGTGCTCATCCCGGCCAACCTGATCTGGATCCTGGCCCTGGCCGGCATCAAGACGCTTCAGAACAGCAACGCGTCGCGTACGCAGACGCTGCTGTGGCTGGGCGGCGCGGTCGTGGTCCTGATGGCGGTCGCGCTGCTGTGGCCGTCGAAGAAGGAACCGACTCCAGTGACTCTCACCGAACAGGTCGCGCAGCGTCCGGCGGGAAGCTTCCCGCTGCCGCCGCTGGACCTGGTCGTCCCGGTCAACCCCCGGGCGAGGCGGATCTCGGCCGACCGCGGTTCGGCCGAGTCCGACAACGACCAGCCGGTGGGTTCCGGCGCGAAGGAGGCGTGAGATGGGTGCCTTCACCGGAATGGCCAAGGGCTTCGGGGTCACCTTCTCGCACATGTTCAAGAAGGTCGTGACCACGGAGTACCCGGAGAAGCCGGACGCGACCGCGCCCCGCTTCCACGGCCGGCACGTCCTCAACCGGCATCCGGACGGCCTGGAGAAGTGCATCGGGTGCGAGCTGTGCGCCTGGGCCTGCCCGGCCGACGCGATCTACGTGGAGGGTGGCGACAACACCGAGGAGGCCCGGTTCTCCCCGGGCGAGCGGTACGCCAGCATCTACCAGATCAACTACGCCCGGTGCATCTTCTGCGGCCTGTGCATCGAGGCCTGCCCGACTCGTTCGCTGACCATGAGCAACGAGTACGAGCTGGCCCGCGACGATCGCCAGGCGCTGATCTTCACGAAGGAGCAGCTGCTCGCGCCGCTGCTGCCGGGGATGGAGCAGCCGCCGCACCCGATGTACCTGGGTGAGACGGAGAAGGACTACTACCTGAGCGGGCCGACCAACCCGGGTGTCTCGGTGGGAGCTGAGGGGCGATGACTAGCGCACTTCAACTAGCGGCCGCGGCCGGTGGGGTGGCGACTTCCGAGAAGGTCGTCTTCTTCATCCTGGCCCCGATCGCGCTCATCGGCGCGATCGGCATGGTCGCCAGCCGCAACGCGGTGCACTCCGCGCTCTGGCTGGTGCTGACCATGCTGTGTCTCGGCGTCTTCTACATCGTGCAGGCCGGGCCGTTCATCGGCATGACGCAGATCATCGTCTACACCGGCGCGATCATGATGCTGTTCCTCTTCGTGCTGATGCTCGTCGGCAGGGACGCCTCGGACGCCGTGATCGAGACGTTGCGGGGTCAGCAGACCGCCGCGATCATCCTCGGCGTCGGCTTCGCCGGCCTGCTCGGCACGGGCCTGCTGCGCGTGGTCGAGAAGATGACGGTCACCGGGCTCGACGAGGCGAACGCCAAGGGCAACGTCCAGGGCCTCGCCTCGCTGCTGTTCACCAAGTACGTCTTCGCCTTCGAGATCTCCAGCGCGCTGCTCATCACCGCCGCCGTCGGCGCGATGCTGCTGGCGCACGTGGAGAAGCGCAAGGAAGACAAGATCAGCCAACCGGAGATGATGCGGGCGCGGTTCGCGCCGGGCAACTACCCCGGCCCCAAGCCGGGTCCGGGCGTGTTCGCCTTGTCAGACTCGGTGGCCACCCCGGCGAAGCTCCCGGACGGCACGCCCGCCCAGCGCAGCATCTCGCCGATCCTGCCGACTCGGGAGCTCACGGCCGCCGAGGTCGCCAACAAGCAGACGGAAGGGCGGTGATCGAAGTGACTCCGATGTGGTACATCGTGCTCTCGGCGGCGCTGTTCACCATCGGCGCGGTGGGCGTGCTCATCCGCCGGAACGCGATCGTCCTGTTCATGTGCATCGAGCTGATGCTGAACGCGGCCAACCTCTCGCTGGTCACCTTCAGCCGGATCAACGGCTCGCTGGACGGCCAGATCATGGCGTTCTTCTCCATGGTCATCGCCGCGGCGGAGGTCGTCGTCGGCCTCGCCATCATCATGGCCATCTTCCGTACGCGACGCTCCGCCAGCGTCGATGACGCGAACCTGCTGAAGTACTGAGGTCGCAATGCAGACATTGATCACCCTGGTGGTGGCGATCCCGGCGGTCAGCGCGGCGTTCCTGCTGCTGTCGGGCAAGCTGACCAACAAGTGGGGACACTGGCTCGGCGTACTCGCGACGGCGACGTCGTTCGTGCTCGGCCTGATCGCCTTCATCCGCCTCGCCGACCTGCCGTCCGACAACCGCGCGGTTCAGGTCCACCTATGGGACTTCATCCAGTCCGGCAAGCTCGACGTCGGGTTCGGCCTGCTCTTCGACCCGCTGTCGGCGGTCTTCGTGCTGCTGATCACCGGCGTGGGCTCGCTCATCCACCTGTACGCCGTGGGCTACATGGCGCACGACGAGGGACGCCGCCGCTTCTTCGGGTACTTCAACCTGTTCGTCGCGGCCATGCTCCTGCTGGTGCTGGGCAACAACTACGTGATGCTCTACCTCGGCTGGGAGGGCGTCGGTCTGGCGTCCTACCTGCTGATCTCGTTCTGGTACAACCGGAACTCGGCGGCGACCGCCGGCAAGAAGGCCTTCCTGATGAACCGGGTCGGTGACGCGGGCTTCGCCCTCGGCATCTTCCTGATGTTCTACACGCTCGGCACGACCGACTACGACAAGGTCTTCGACGGCGTGGGCAGCCTGGCCGCCGGCACGGTCCTGATGATGGGCCTGCTGCTCCTGCTGGGCGCGACCGGCAAGTCCGGCCAGTTCCCGCTGCAGTCCTGGCTCCCGGACGCGATGGAGGGCCCGACCCCGGTCTCGGCCCTCATCCACGCCGCGACGATGGTGACCGCCGGTGTGTACCTGATCGCACGGTCGAACCCGATCTTCTCGGCCAACCACACGCTCCAGACCGTGGTCGTGAGCGTCGGCGCGCTGACCCTGCTGATCGGCTGCATCATCGGCTGCGCCAAGGACGACATCAAGCGTGTCCTGGCCTGGTCGACCGTCAGCCAGATCGGCTACATGTTCCTGGGCGTCGGACTCGGCGGGGCGGCGTACGCCCTGGCGATCATCCACCTGCTCGCGCACGGCTTCTTCAAGGCCAACATGTTCCTCGGCGCGGGTTCGGTCATGCACGGGATGAACGACCAGACCGACATCCGCCGCTTCGGCGGGCTGGCCAAGTACATGCGGATCACCTGGCTGACCTTCATGATGGGCTGGCTGGCGATCATCGGCATCCCGCCGCTGTCGGGCTTCTACACCAAGGACCCGATCATCGAGGCGGCGTTCAACCGTCCCGGATGGACGGGCTGGCTCTTCGGCGGCGCGGCTCTGCTGGGTGCGGCGCTCACCGCGTTCTACATGACGCGGCTGTTCGTGCTCACCTTCCACGGACCGAAGCGCTGGACCGACGACATCGAGCACCCGCACGAGTCCCCGGCGATCATGACGATCCCGCTGATCTTCCTGGCCATCGGCTCCATCGTGGCCGGTTTCCTGATGAAGACCAGTGTCCTCGACTGGCTCACCCCGGTCGTCGACCCCGAGGGCGTCGTGGACGAGGTCCACCGGATCACGGCGGTCGAGGGCGCACTCCTGTCCGTCGCGGTCACCGTCATCGGCGCCGGGTTCGCGTACCTCCTGTTCCGCCGGGGGACCGCGTTGGTCGAGCAGCCGGCCGGCCCGTTCGTCACGGCGGCCCGGCGCAATCTGTACGCGGACGCCTTCAACGAGGCGGTCTTCGAGAAGCCCGGCCGCTGGCTCACCCGCGGCCTGGTGTTCCTCGACAACCGTGGGGTCGACGGGCTGGTGAACGGCCTGGCCGCGCTGACCGGCGGCGGGTCGAGCCGGCTCCGGCGGCTCCAGAACGGTTTCGTGCGCTCCTACGCGCTGTCCATGCTCACCGGCGCGCTTGTGGTCGTGGGCGCGTTCCTGATGGTCACGCTCTGATGGCGAGGTTGTGATGTACCTATCGATCATGACGGCGGCGCCGCTGGCCGGTGCGATCGCGGTGGCCTGTCTGCCGCGTAGTCGTGGCGCCCTGGCGAAGCTGATCGCGCTGGTCGTGTCGGTGGCAGTCCTCGTCGTCGCGGTTGTCGCCTGGTTCAAGTTCCAGCCCGGCGGCGACCGGTTGCAGCTCACCGAGAGCTACACCTGGATCCCGGCCTGGGGCGCGCGGTTCAGCTTCGGCGCGGACGGCATCGCCCTGGTGATGCTCGGCCTGATCGCTCTGCTGGTGCCACTGGTGATCATCGCCAGCTGGAACCACGCGGAGCAGGACAGCCGCCGCTCCGTACCGGCGTTCTTCGCGCTGCTGCTGTTCCTCGAGGGCTCGATGATCGGCGTCTTCGCCACCACCGACGTCCTGCTCTTCTACGTGTTCTTCGAGATCATGCTGGTCCCGATGTACTTCCTGATCGGCTCCTACGGCGCGGACGTGCCGCAGAAGCAGCGGCAGTACGCGGCGGTGAAGTTCTTCCTATACTCCCTGGTCGGCGGCCTGTTCATGCTGGCCGCCGTGATCGGCCTGTGGGTGCTGGGCGGGCACACCTTCGACTGGCAGACGCTCACCAGCGTCGAGTTCTCGCGCGGCGCCGGACGCTGGATGTTCCTCGGGTTCTTCCTCGCCTTCGCGATCAAGGCCCCGTTCTTCCCGTTCCACACCTGGCTGCCGGACGCCGGTGGCGCCGCCCCGGCCGGGGTGGCCGCGCTGCTCGTCGGCGTCATGGACAAGGTCGGAACGTTCGGCATCCTGCGGTACTGCCTGACGCTGTTCCCGGAGGCGTCGAAGTACTTCGCCCCGTTGGCGATCACGCTGTCGGTCGTCGGCATCCTGTACGCCGCACTGCTGGCGGTCGGCCAGAACGACCTGAAGCGGCTGGTGGCGTACACGTCGATCGCGCACTTCGGGTTCATCGGGGTCGGCATCTTCGCCTTCACCACCCAGGCGGCCACCGGAGCCGTGCTCTACATGCTGAACCACGGGCTCGCGACCGGCCTGCTCTTCCTCGTCGTCGGCATGCTGGTCTCCCGGCGCGGCAGCGCCGCGATCAGCGACTTCGGCGGCGCGGGCAAGCTGGTTCCGGCGCTCGCCGGGGTCTTCTTCTTCGCGGGGATGGCCTCGTTGGCCCTTCCCGGGCTGGCGCCCTTCGTCTCCGAGTTCCTGGTGCTGATCGGCACGTTCACGGTCAACAAGACCGCCGCCGTGATCGCCACCGTCGGGATCATCCTCGCGGCGGCGTACGTGTTGTGGATGTTCCAGCGGACGATGCAGGGCACGCTCAACCCGACGCTGAAGGAGGTCAGCGGGCTGCGCCAGGACATCTCCAAGCGGGAGATCCTGGTCGTCGCGCCGCTGATCGCGCTGCTGCTGGTCCTCGGCTTCTACCCGAAGCCGGTCCTCGACGTGATCAACCCGGCGGTGTCGGTCACGTTGCAGCAGGACCTGGGCGTGCAGGACCCCGCACCAACCCACTCCACGACTGAGGCGGGCAAGTAATGGACAACCTCACTCTGCCGCACCTGAACTACGCGGCACTGGCGCCGATGCTGATCCTGTTCGGCGCGGCGTGCGTCGGGATCCTCGTCGACGCCTTCGTGCCCCGGAAGGGCCGGTACGGCGTACAGCTGGTCGTGGCACTGGCCGGACTGGTCGGCGCGTTCATCGCGATCATCGCCCGGATCGGCAAGGTGACCGCCGACAACGCGGTCACCGCCGGCGGCGCGGTCGCGGTGGACAAGGCGGCGCTGTTCCTCCAGGGCGCGATCGTGGTGCTGGGCGCGGTGGCGCTGCTGCTCATCGGTGAGCGCGCGCTGGAGCGGGGCGGCCCGTTCGTCGCCCAGGCGGCGATCACCGTCGGCTCCGAGGCCGACCAACAGCAGGCCAAGACGGGGAGTGGGGCGACCGAGACGTTCCCGCTGGCGCTGTTCTCGCTGTCCGGGATGATGCTCTTCGTCGCCTCGAACGACCTGCTGACGATGTTCATCGCGCTCGAGGTCTTCTCGCTGCCGCTCTACCTGCTCTGCGCGCTGGCCCGTCGCCGGCGGCTGATCTCGCAGGAAGCCGCGCTGAAGTACTTCCTGCTCGGGGCGTACGCGTCGGCGTTCTTCCTGTTCGGCCTGGCGCTCCTCTACGGGTTCTCGGGTGGGGTGGGCTTCGCCCAGATCCACACGGCCGCCCAGGACAGCAAGAACCCCGTCGTCCTCCTGTACGCCGGCCTGGCGCTGCTCTCCATCGGTCTGCTCTTCAAGGCCGCCGCCGCGCCGTTCCACGTCTGGACGCCGGACGTCTACCAGGGCGCGCCGACGCCGATCACCGCCCTGATGGCGGCCTGCACCAAGGTGGCCGCCTTCGGCGGTCTGCTGCGGGTGCTCTACGTCGGCTTCGACCGCGTCGAGTGGCAGTACGCCCCGATCATCTCGGCGGTGGCGGCGCTCACCATGATCGTCGGCGCCATCCTGGCGGTCACCCAGACCGACATCAAGCGGCTGCTGGCGTACTCGGCGATCGCCAACGCCGGGTATCTGCTGGTCGGCGTCATGGGCAGCAGCAAGGACGGGCTGTCGAGCGTCATGTTCTACCTGGTCGCGTACGGGTTCACGGTGATCGCGGCGTTCGCCGTGGTGACCCTGGTCCGCGACGCCGACGGTGAGGCGACGCACCTGTCCCGCTGGGCCGGGCTCGGCCGCCGCTCGCCGTTCTACGCCACGGTGTTCACCGTGATTCTGCTGTCCTTCGCCGGTATCCCGTTGACCAGCGGTTTCACCGCGAAGTTCGCGGTCTTCTCGGCGGCCGGCGGCGGCGACCAGTCCTGGTTGATCATCGTCGGTGTGGTGAGCAGCATGATCCTGGCCTTCCCGTACCTGCGGGTGGTGGTCATGATGTGGCTCTCCGAGCCGGGCGAGTCCACTCCGTCGGTGTCGATCCCGGGCGCCCTCACCGCGGCCGCGCTCGTCATCGGCGTCGTGATCACGATCGCGGCGGGCGTGGTGCCGCAGCCGCTCATCGAACTGACGACAAATGCGGCGAGCTTCGTCCGCTGAGCGATTCAGCGGCGAGCTTCGTCCGCTGAGCGACTCGGCGGCGAGCTTCGTCCGTTAAACGTCCACTGAGTTACGCCTGCGCCCCGCCCCCTGGGATGATCTGTTGATCAGCCCCGGGGGCGGACGCGTACCGGCGGGGGCATGCTGGACGGGGGACGGCGATATGACAGGGTGGGGGACGTGGTGAACACGGCTGGTGGACGAACGGGGCTCGGTCTCCCCGACTCCGAACTGGAGTCGGAGGTCACCGCCGCGCTGGTGCGGGTGGAGGATCGGATCGTCGAGTCGGTGGACAGCGCCGACCCGTTCGTGGCGGAGGCGGCGCGGCATCTGCTCGACGCCGGGGGCAAGCGGTTCCGGCCGCTGCTGGTGATCCTGACCGGATACTTCGGCAAGCCCGATCCGGATCGGATCGCCGACGCCGGGGCGGTCATGGAGCTGACGCACCTGGCGACGCTCTATCACGACGACGTGATGGACGAGGCGAAGCTGCGGCGCAGCGCGCCGAGCGCGAACGCCCGCTGGGGCAACTCGCTGGCCATCCTGGTCGGCGACTACCTTTTCGCGCAGGCCGCCGAACTCGCGGCCAACCTGGGCACCGAGGCGGTCAAGCTGCAGGCCCAGACCTTCGCCAGGCTCGTGCACGGCCAGATCGCGGAGACCATCGGCCCGCGTGACGCCGACCCGATCGGCCACCACCTGCGCGTACTGGCGGAGAAGACGGGCTCGTTGATCGCGACGTCGAGCCGGCTCGGCGCGATGGTGTCCGGGGTGGAGGAGCCGCTGCTGCGCGCGCTGAGCGAGTACGGCGAGACCATCGGGATCGCCTTCCAGCTCTCCGACGACCTGCTGGACATCGCCAGCGAGTCCACCCAGTCGGGCAAGACGCCGGGCACGGACCTGCGCGAGGGCGTGCCCACCCTGCCCGTCCTCTACGCGCTCGCGGACGACGACTCCTCGCCCGACGCTCAGCGTCTCCGCGAGATCCTCGCCCTGGGCCCGCTCACCGACGACGCGCTCCACGCGGAGGCGCTCGGCCTGCTGCGCGACTCGGCCGCGCTCAAGCGCGCCCGCCAGACAGTCCACGGGTACGCCGACAGAGCGCGCGACGCCTTGATGGCGCTTCCGGACCTGCCCGCGCGAACCGCGCTGGCCGGGTTGTGCGACGTGGTGGCGGACCGCAGCAGCTGATCCTGGGGTCAGAAGGTCATCGGGGCAGGCGCTCCCGTCTGGGCGAGCGCCTCCCGTAAGTGCAGCGCGGTCTGCTGCAGCCGGGTGCGTACCAGGGTGGCCTTCTTCTGGAGGTCGCCGGCCGGCGTGGCGCACGCGATCACGAATCGCTGGTTCTCGTCGCGGTGCGTCCGGATGAGGACCGACCCGCACGCCAAGTCGGGGCGGTACTGCGCGATCTCGACCTGCATGCCGAGTCGTTCGCCGCGCGCGAGGTCGGCTTCCAGCGTCTGCACCGAGACCAGGGTGTTCCGGGTGAATCTGCGGAGTCCGGACAACTCCAGGTAACGGCGACGCTGCACCGGGTTGAGCGTGTTGAGCAACGATTTGCCCAACGCGGTCGCGTGCGCTCCATCGTCGAAGCCGGGCACCAGGTCTTCGACGTACGGCGAGCTGCGGCCCTCGGCCACCGCCGTGATGACGATGCGCTTGTCGACGAAACTGCCCAGGAAGTGGCTGTATCCCGACTCCCAGGCGGCCCGCCGGAGCACGTCGCCGACGGCGCTCGGGCCGCGGAAGGCGTGCACCAGCTCGCGGAACCGGTCGGCGACTTCCAAGCCCGTCGTGTACGCCCCGTCGGCGAGCCGCGTCAGATACCCCTCGTAGTGCAGCGTCCGGACCAGGTGGTACGCACTGGTGGCGCTCATGTCGCAGCGGCTGGCGATCTGCTTGACCGACAGGCCGGTCGGTTCACGCCCGACTGCTTCGAGGATTCGTAGCGCCCGGGAGACGCTCTGCACGAGATTGGGTGGCTCCGCCCGGGGCTCACGCATGGCCGCTCCTCAATCACAGTGGGTGACATCGGCTTCCGGTCTTCAAGAATAGGCGGAAACACGTGTGGCAGTCGACGCCCTCGACGAGATGAGCGCCGACTGCCACAGTGGTATGTCGGGAAAGGACGGTTAGCGGCCGATCGACCGGCCGTCCGGGTGCCACACGACCGCGATGCCGGGCTTGGCGTGGTCGCCGTCGGGCCACACCGAAGCGGGGCTGTCCCAACTCGCGCCACTGATCTCACCCGGGTGCTGGACGGCGACGAACAGTGACTCACCGTCACCAGTCAACGCCGGACCGCACGTTTCCGCGCCCTTGGGAACGGTGAGGAACTGCTTGAGATGTCCGGCCTCCGGGCCCGACAGCGGCACCGCGAAGAGGCCGTCGTTGGTGCCGAACGCGTTGCCGTCGGTGGAGATCCACAGGTTGCCCGAGCGGTCGAACATGACGTTGTCGGGGCAGGAGATCCGGGAGACCTTGGTCTTGTCGTACCCGGCGAAGTAGGTCGCCGGGTCCGCCGGGTCGCCGCAGACGATCGGGATCGACCAGGTGAAGGACGTCCCGGCGTGGTTGCCCCGGTCCTCGACCAACTCCAGGATGTGCCCGTGCTTGTTGGCGTTGCGCGGGTTCACCTCGTCCGCGGCAGCCTTGCCGGCGGTGCCGCGCTGGGTGTTGTTGGTCAGCGCGACGTAGATGTGGCCGGTGACCGGGTTGGCCTCGACGTCCTCGGGGCGGTCCATCTTCGTCGGGCCGATCTTGTCGGCCGCCAGCCGGGTGTGCACCAGGACCTGCTCGACGGTCATCCCCTCGACCATCGACCGGTTGTCCTTGACCAGCGGCAGCCAGACACCCGAGCCGTCGAACGCGCCGTCGCCGGGCAGCTTGCCGGAGCCGTCGATCTCGGCGGCGCTGGTGTAGGAGAACTTCGCGACGTACAGGTCGCCCGACTCCAGCAGGGTCAGGTTGTGCCGCTTGTCGCCCGGCCGGTATCGCTTGTGCGTGACGAACTTGTAGAGGTAGTCGAAGCGCTCGTCGTCACCCATGTAGACCGCCACCCGGCCGTCCGGGGCGATCACGATGTTCGCCGCCTCGTGCTTGAACCGGCCCAGCGCGGTGTGCTTGCGCGGGGTCGAGTCCGGGTCGAACGGGTCAACCTCGACGATCCAGCCGAACCGGTTGGCCTCGTTGGGCGTCACCGTGAGGTCGAAGCGCGGGTCGGCCTTGTCCCACTGCCGGGACCCGGACGGGTAGCGGGCCGCCGTGCTGATGCCGTACCGGTCCAGGCTGGCCTTGGCCTCCTGGGGCGCGCCGTCGGCGCCGACGAAGTACTGGTTGAAGTTCTCCTCGCCGGACAGCACCGTGCCCCACGGGGTCACGCCGCCGGAGCAGTTGTTGAGCGTGCCGATGACGGTCCGGCCCGCCGGGTCCGCCGCCGTACGCACCGAAGCCGTGCCCGCGACCGGGCCGGTCAGCCGGAACTTCGTCGACAGGGCGCTGATTCGCCGGTTGTACGCACGCCGGCCGTGCGCCACGGGACGCCACTGGCCGGTGCCGCGTACGCGCTCGATCTCCACCACGGACATGCCGTGCGCGGCGATCGCCGTCTTCTGCTGCTCGACCGTGAGGTTCGCCAGCCCGGTGAACCCGGGGAACATCAGCTCCTCGTTGGTGTACTCGTGGTTGCACACGAGCAGCGCGTGGCGGTCGGAGTGGTCCAGCGGCAGGATCGCCACGAAGTCGTTGTTGTAGCCGAACTGCTTCTCCTGCGCGGCCGGCGACTGGTCGTACGCGTCGAAGGCGGGCGCGCCGGGCACGACCGCGTCGCCCCAGCGGATCACGACGCTCTGGGCGTACCCGGCGGCGACGGTCAGCGCGTCGGCCGTGTTCGGCTCGACGGCCCCGAAGGTCAGCGGCTGCGGGCCCCGGCCCGGCCGCCAGCCGTTCGCCGCGTCCTCGGCCGTACCAGGAGCCGCCTCAGCGGCCTCGGACGATCCGGCGACGCCGGCGCCGGCCAGACCCAGCACGATCGCTCCGGCCCCCGCCGCCTGCAGTACGCCCCGGCGCGAGACCTCGGACCGAGCCATGTCCCCGAAGTACTCGTTGCCGGACTCGTTCGGCGCCGGATGGTCGCAGGCGTTGCCGCAGCGATAGAGGCACGTCATGGCCGAGCGGCTGCCGCCACTGTGGCCGCTGCTAAGCAGTGGGAGTGGTTTCCGTTTCATGAGGCCGGACGGTAAGTGCGGCAGATGATCCAGCGTCTTCCACGACGTGAACGGCGATTGAACGCTGCCTGGTCAGGTGGACGAAGCCGTCCGCGCTGAAGATGCCCAGAGCCAGCCAGACCAGTGCGAAACCGATCCATCGGGCGGTCGGCATCGGCTCGTGGAAATAGAAGACGCCGAGTCCGAATTGGATGATCGGCCCGATGTACTGGAGCATGCCGATGCCGTACAGCGGGATCCGGTTGGCCGCGCCCGCGAACATCATGAGCGGCACCACGGTCGCGATCCCCGAGAAGACCAGCAGGAAGGTGTGCGTCGCCCCGGCGGACCCGAACGAGCTGTGGCGCAGCGTCATCAGGTAGATCATGGCGGGCAGCGCCAGCACCGCCGACTCCACCAGCAGGCCGTCCGCCGGAGGCAGCCCGACCCGCTTCTTGACCAGCCCGTACAGGCCGAACGAACAGGCCAGGGTCAAGGCGATCCAGGGCAGCCGCCCGTAGTCGACGGCGAGGACGACCACGGAGACGACGCCGACCGCGACCGCGATCCACTGACCCCGGCGCAGGCGCTCATGAAGCACCGCGACGCCGAGCATGATGACCACCAACGGGGTGATGAAGTACCCCAGCGCGGTCTCCACGACTCGGGAGCTGTTCACGCCGTAGATGTAGGTGCCCCAGTTGACGGCGATGAGCACGGCGGCCAGCGCCATCGCGGCCAGTCGCTTCGGCTGCCTCCGCAGCCCGGCCACCGCACGCCAACGACGAAGTGCCGTGACGATGATCGTCACGGTCGCCAACGACCACACCACCCGGTGCGCGAGGATCTCCGCCGCCCCGGCCGCCTGTAGGTGCTTGAAATAGAGGGGGAAGAACCCCCACATCACGTACGCCCCGATGCCCAGGAGATAGCCGCGCCGGACTTCGTTCACCGGCCAACCCTATGCCCGGCGGGGCGTACGTGATGATCACCGTGGCCTCCGTCACCGGGGACCACGGTGGGCGTACACGTTGATTGTCAGTCTTTGTCGGGGATCGCGAGGTTGATCACCCAGCTGATGACCCCGACGATCAGGGCGCCGAGAATCGCGGACAGCACGCCCTCGACCTTGAACGGCAGCCCGAGCTGGTCGGCGATCCAGCCGGTCAGCAGGAACAGCAGACCGTTGACCACGAGCGCGATCAGGCCGAGGGTGAAGACGTAGAACGCGCAGCCGACGGTCTTGATGATCGGCCGCAGGATCGCGTTGACGACGCCGAAGATCGCGGCGACCGCGACCAGCGTGCCGATCTGGCCGATCACGGAGTCGGTGTCGAGGTAGATGCCGCTGATGAGGAGCGTCGCGATCCATAACGCGACCGCGTTCACCGCCAACCGGAGGAGGATGCCCATCCGCGCATCGTGCCATAAGCCCGCACAACCGGCGATACCCGAGTTCACCGCGAATCCCGTTACGCCAGAAGCTGTTGCTCCATCGGCGCGGTGCCGAGCGACGCCCAGCGGACCGAACGGCGATGCACCACACCGATCAGGCCCGGCACCGGGCGGCTGAGCGCCTCCCGCTGGTTGTCGCTGAGACCGAGGACGGAGACCGCCAGCGCGGCGGCCTCAGCCGTGGTGGGCTGGAGCAGCGCGATGTCGGCGTGCCCGAGAGCATCGATGTCCACAGGGGACAGATCCTCCCGGACCACCAGCGTCGTCTGCCACGGGTGACCGGCGGACCGGTCCGCCCCGACCGGGCCGACGTCGACCACCATCATCAGCGGCCGCAACTGAGTCGCCGGCGGGACCGCGAGCGGCTGCCCGGGCGCCACGATGGCCAAGGAGTCGTTGGGGCCGCCCAGGTTGCGGAAGAACCGCTCCCAAGCCGGCGGACGGGCCGTCTGGACGACCACGCGGGCGCCGAGGGCCAGCGCCCGCAGCGTCAGCAGCTGAGCCGACTGGGTGCCGCCCACGAGCATCGCCCGCGTCGCCTGCGGCCGGAAGATCCGGATCGACACCGGTTCGCGACGGCGGTTCGGGCCGATCATCAGACCGGCGGAGCCGATGGGCGTACGCATCATCGTCAGTGGCGCGGCCGGCCGGGAGATGCCGTGCTCCACCTCGGTCGGCATGTCGGCCGGGGCCGAGCCGCCCAGCGGCAGCGAGTCGCAGAAGCCTTCGAGGTGCTCGCCGTCGAGGCGGTGAGCGGCGGCGCGGTCCGCGCCGAGGACGCGATGCAGTGCCGTGTCGGCCTGCGTCAGGCTCGTCTGGTCCGCGGCCGTCAGCCGGACCACCAGGTCGGTACGCATCTCGGCGGCCTCGCCGGTCGTCCACGGGCCGGCGGTGAGGCTGACCGTCACCGCTCGGGCCGGGATCGCCATCAGCCGCGTCACGAGGTCGCGGGCGGCCTCGGTCCGCAGATCGGGCCAGCGGCGTACGCGATAGGAGGCGTGCAGCAGACCGCCCGCGGTGACGCCCGACCACGCCTCGCGAACCGGGTTGGCCCCGTCGTGCGCGGCCAGTTCCAACACCGTCCGCAGCGCCGCGTCGTCGTCGAGCACCCGGCTCGGGATCGTGTCCAGCTTGCGGCGGACCTTCCGGATCACGCCGCTCAGCGCGCGGCGCAGGTCGGTCTCCTCCCAGCCTTCAGCGGCCGGCACGTGCACCGCGATGAGCATGCGCTCCGAGGCGGGCAACCGTCCCTCGGTGAGCTGCCGGTACGCCTGAGCCGGGGCGCCCGGCCCGCCGACGGGGACGGAGGCGTAGACCAGCTGGACCCGGAACCGGGGCGTGTTCGGCGCGGGCGGCGGCAGGAGGCCGGCCGGCGAGGGCACCGAGAGCAGCCCGCTCGGCAGCAGGCTGTCGTCGCCGATCTCCAGGACCGCGGTCAGCCCTTCCTCGTGGGCGATCACCGCGCCCGGCTCGCCGTCGAGCTCCATCCTGTCGACGGAGACGCCGGGCCGGACGAACTGGAGCAGGGCGGCGCCGTCGGAGCCGGGCGCCAGGCTCCGGCGGTGCGTCCGGTAGCTCAGCCAGATCCGCATCCACTGGAACAGCCAGCGGCCCCGCAGCCGCGCCCAGGCCAGCACGATGAGGGCGGCGGCGACCACGGCCAAGCCGATGGTGGGCACCACCCCCCAGAGCAGGCCGACGAGCAGCAGCGCCACCGCCAGCTCGGTGGCCACGATTTGGCCACTGTGGACACGGTTGGGGTTGCTGCGCCGTCGCGCGCCCCCGGTAACCGTCGGCTGAAGGGACGTTGGTGAATGCACAACGCCGACCGTCATCCGGTTCGCCTCCCCCTGGTCCGCCCGCCCCGGCACACCGGTGAGCGGGTGATCCCGCCGACGCATCGAGGTGGGTCGGCGGCAAGTTCCTCCGGCCGCCTATCCTAGGCGGGTCTTGCGTCACTTGGGGAGGGACGATGCCGTCGAGGCAGGATCAGCTGCATTCCTACCAGTTCTCCGTTCAGCGCGTCGTGTCGGCGTTGGTGATGCGGGAGACCGACCCGGCCCAGTTCCCGTTCCGCCGGGTGACGGTCGCCGGATTCGCCAGCTTGATGATCGGCATCGTGCTGATCGCCGGATTCGGGGTGTACGCCCTGTTCACCGGCGGGGCGTCCGAAACGTGGAAGCAGAAGACGAACGCCGTGCTGCAGGAGAAGGGGACCGGCGCGCACTACGTCCTCAAGGACGGTGTGTTGCACCCCACCCTGAATCTCGCCTCCGCCCTCCTGTACGCCGGCGGCAACGAGCGGGCGGTCATCGAGGTGAGCGCCAAGTCGCTCGCGACGGTGCCTCGGGGTGCGATGGTCGGCATCCCGGACGCCCCCGACTCGGTGCCGACGGCGGACCGTCTCATCAACAGCACCTGGACGGTGTGCACGCTGCCCGTGACGGACGGGGCGTCGGACGAGGGCGGGCAGCGGTCGCTGCTGGCCGTCGGGAACCTGCTCGGCGTGGCCGACGGCGGGACGGCGCTGACCGACGAGACCGGGATGGCGGTGAGCGTACCGGGGGACGACGGCGCCTGGCTGATCTGGCACCAGCGGCGCTATCTCATCAAGAACGTCAGCACGGAGGTCCTGGGCGCGCTCGGCATCAGCCAGGATCCGAAGCAGCTGCCCGAGGTGGACCGGGCGTTCCTCAACGGATTCGCCCAGGGCGACCCGATCCAGGCGCCGGCGGTGTCCGGCACGATGGACGAGAAGTCCGGCGTACGCGACTACAACGTCGGCGACGTCATGCGCTTCCGCGGCCCGGCCGGCGACCGGTACTTCGTGGCCGCCAAGGGCAGCCTCCAGGAGATCACGCAGGTACAGGCGGCGCTGCTGAAGCCGCGGGTGTCGCCGCCGTCCATTCAGGAGCTTCCAGGCGACCTCGGCAAGAGCCTGATCCCGCAGGGCGACGGCGCGCCGCCGAGCACGCCCATCAAGGCCGTCGACCGGGGCGACTCCGCGGTGTGCGCCACCGCCGCCGACGACTCCGGCTTCACCTCGGTCCGGTACGGCGTCGCGGTCCCGCCGGTGGCGGCCCTGATGCGGACGGCGGGCAAGAGCGCCAAGACGGGCGCGCCGCTGGCCGATTACGTGTCGGTGCAGGGCGGCCGTGGCGTACTGGTCGAGGGTTACACCGTGGCGAAGACGTCCAGCGGCGTGGTGAGCCTGGTGACCGACGCGGGGCAGCAGTTCCCGATCGGCGACGCGGCCGCGTTGGCAGCATTGGGATTCAGCGCCGCCAAACCGTCCAAGATGCCCGTGAACCTCGTGGCCTTGTTGCCGCAGGGCGCGGAGTTGAGTCAGACGGCCGCCGCGACGACCGTGACCCTGGGCTGACGTGCCGCTCAGCTCAGTTGATGGAGTTATCCACAGGGGGTGGCGTCGCTTGTTTTGGGCGGCTACCGTTCTGCGCAGTGCGTCGATCGGACAGAGGTCGACGGTGGGGACCCGTATTTTTAGACAGGGAGCGGGGTGACACATGTCCCAGACGGCAGCACAAACCGCGTTCATGGAGACGACTGCCAGCAAGTTCGAGACCACCAATGGTGAGCTCCAGAGCATGCTGCGGACTCTGATGGGCAATCTGGAGATCCTGAAGTCCGGCTGGAAGGGCGCCGGTGGCCGGTCGTTCGACCAGGTCAAGGAGCAGTGGAACCAGGACCAGGCCAAGCTGCAGCAGGCGTTGCTGGAGACGGCGAACGCGATTCGTACGTCGGGTCGGGATTACGCGAACACCGACTCGGAGTCGTCGAGCCGGATGAACAACGTCAACCGCGGCGGCATCAACCTGTCGCTCTGACCTGGGGAGGTTAGGAAATGTCCGACGACAGCCTTGTCGTAAATTTCGCCTCGATGCAGCAGGCGGCCGGTGACATCCAGTCCGCGCTGACCAAGCTCAACGGCTCGCTCGACACGCTCGAGTCCGACGCCGCCAAGCTGGTCGCGACCTGGGAAGGTGACGCCCAGGAGGCGTACTCGCGCCGTCAGGCGCAGTGGCGTGCGGCTTCGCGCGACCTCTCGCAGATGCTCCAGGACATCAAGGGAGCGCTCGAGGAGTCGGCTTCGCACTACCACTCGACTGAGAAGAAGAACACCGGCCTGTTCGCCGGCTGATCTTCCAGCGAAGGCGGCGGCAAGGACCACGACGGTCCTTGCCGCCGTTGCTTTTTGTCCCCGTTGTATGTCCCACTTGGACAGTCGGCACGAAGTGTGCCGAGTTCCCGAAGTGTGCCGAGTTCCCCGGCGTCACGATCGCCTTATCCACGGTGAACGTGTCCAGTGAACGAAACGGCCGCGCTGCCAGGCAGCGCGGCCGTTCGGGTCGTCAGGGACTGTCTCGCAGCAGCCAAGCTCATTCGGCAGCCAAGCTCATTCGGCAGGCAAGCTCACTCGGCCGGACGCCACCGCCGCCGAGCGCCGTTGAACAGAATCGACGAGCTGAGCAGCACGATGACGGTGAGGGCCACGCCACCGAGGGCCAGCCACAGCGCCATCGCCTTGCGATCGGCGGCCCGCTGCTTCGCCGCCACGATCTGCGGGTCCTCTTCCGGCATCGGCGCGGGCGGGTTCTTGAACGCGGCCCCGAAGGCCGGCACCTCGTTGACCGCGCGGACCGGGTCGACCACTCCGGCGCCGTAGGTCTTCGAGTTCTTGCCACCCGGTGACGGATCGGCGGTCGCCATGATCTGGCTGACGTACTGCGCGGCGGTCCAGTTCCGGTGGGCCTGCTTGAGCAAGGCCACCGTGCCGGCCACCACCGGCGCGGCGAAACTGGTTCCCTGGGCCTCGGTGTAGATGCCCGGCGTCCAGCCCGTCAGGATGCCGCCACCCGGAGCCGTCACATCGACGTAGGTGCCGGTCGTGGAGTTGCCCCAGAGCGATCCGTTGCTGGTGATCGCGCCGACTCCGAGGACACCCGGCACGTTGGCCGGGAAGCTGTTCTTCGCCTTCGGGTCGTTGCCGACCGCCGCCACGACGACCACGTTCTTGTCGAGCGCCCGCTGTACGGCGTCGGCGAAGACCTTGTGCTTGTCCGGGTCCGCCTCGCCGTCCAGGTATGCGAACGAGATGTTGATGACGTCGGCGCCCTGGGCGACCGCGTAGTCGATGGCGGCCGCGATCTTGCCGTCGTCGGTCTTGCGGCCGTCGTCGTCGCTGCCGCCGACGGTCTCGTTGACCCGAATGGGGAGGATGGACGCGCCCGGAGCGACTCCGCGGAAACCCGACCGTGCGTTGCCGGCGATCAGCGACGACACCGCCGTCCCGTGGCCGCGGCAGTCTTCCCGGCCCTTGGTGGCGTTGCCGGCCTCCAGGAAGTCCTTCCCGGTGCTGAGCACCCGGCCTTTGAGCGCCGGATGGGTCGCCTGCACACCGGAGTCCAGCACTGCCACGACGACGCCCCGGCCGTCCAGGTTGGCCGGCAGCCGCCCCAGGGCGAACCGCGCGAGCATCCAGTTGCCGCTGTCATCCTTTGGCGGATCTGCGACAGGTGCCTGGGTCGAGTTCACGCCCTCACAGTTGGCCAGGGCGGGTGCCGCCGGTACCACGACCAAGGCGGCACCCAGCAGGGACACCGTCGCGAAAGCGCGCAGCCTCATAGATCGCCTCCCCCAAATCCGGGGCCGATGCTATCGCAAGCCGGGCATCCGCCGCGGCTCGGCAGAAGGGATGCCGTTCCGAGCACCGGTGGATATCCCGCAGCGAGGTCGCCTCTTGTTAGGTTGTATAGGCGCGGGGTAGCTACGTGATAGCGCACCGGAACCATGGGAGGACACCTTGGCCGAGTGGCAGCCAAGCACGCAGGCCGAAGCCGCCTTGCGTGACGCGCTGCGTGCCGGGGATCAGGATCGGTATTTTCACATCCTCTCCCAGCTGGAACTGCTCCTGCCGGTGCCGCCGGAGGGCACTGCTCAGGGCACCGGCGGCTGGGGCACCTGGACCGCCGACCGGCGTACGCACGTGCTCGCGTTCACTTCCTACGAGGCGATGTACGCCTGCCTGGCGCAGAACGCCGGCTCAGCGCGTACGGTGCCCTATCTGCGGCTGGCCGAGCAGTGGCCGAACCACGAGTGGTGGCTGGCGGTGAACCCGGGGCTCCCGATCGAGGGATATCTCCCGGCGTGGTTCATCGCGCAACTCGCCCAGCAGATTCGGGCCGAACTCAGCCGTCCCGAGCCGCCTCGGCTGTCACCACCTGGTCCGATGCGAGAGGCCCGGCCGGACGCTCGGCCCACGCCGCCCGGGGCGGATCAGGGCGGGCGCAACGGCTCGCCACCACGGTCGCGAGCGGAACGCCTGGAGGCGCTCACCCGCGCGCAGGCCGGCGCGACGGGGTACGCCCCGACGACGCCGCCCGCGGTGAACGCGCCGCCACCGGTGAACCCGGCGCTGAACCCGCCCGTGAACCCGGCCTCGACGAACCCGGCCCCGATGAACCCGCCGCCGCCGGAACCGCCGGCGCCAGCGGTCCCGCCGATGAGCCCGCCGCCCACGTCGCCGCCGCCCAAGCCGGAGCAACGGCAGTCCAACGGCACGCCGCTGCTGGAACTGGAGTCGGCCGGCCGCCCGGCCGGAGGCCGCCACGCCGACGCCTTCGTCCCGGCGAACGAGGTCGAACGGCAGCTCTTCGACGCCGCCGAGGTGGACAACACCGACCTCTTCCTCTCCACGCTGCTGCTGGCTCAGGTGCTCGTCCCGGTGGCGGCGAGCGCGCGTGGGGTGCTCCGGCCGGGCGATCCGGGCTTCGGCTGGCAGACCCAGCAGATCGACGGGCAGCCCTACGTCGTGGTGTTCACCTCGACGGAGCGCGCCGGCGCCCAGGCTGGACAGTGCGTACGGGTGCGGTTCATCCAGCTCATCAGTGCCTGGCCGGACGAGACGTGGTCGTTCGCCGTCAACCCCGGTACGCCTGTCGGCGCGACGCTGCCCGGCGATCAGGTGGTGACCCTGGCGAGCTGGGCCGGCCGGATGGGGTTGTCGAGCGAGGAGACCTCCGAGATCCGCTCGTCGGTCCCGGCGGTGTCGCCGAAGGCCGCTCCGCCGACGGTGATGCAGAAGCCCATCTCGCCCAGCCAGATCGGCTTCTACCTCGAACGCGGCTACGACCGGGTGTCCGGCTTCGTCCATCGGGCCCACGAGGTCGGCCAGCTCAAGACGCCGGACCAGATGCGGCAGGCGCTCGGGTTGACCTGGCAGGGGTCGCCGTTCGAGGAGGAGGCCGACGAGATCTTCATCCTGCGCTGGTCGGCGTACCGGCCGAGCCTCTATCGGATCCCGTACGGCGGGCAGACCGAGGCCGCGATGAAGGCGATGGAAGGCTGGGTCATCGAGCGGTCGCCGTTCCGCGGCAACGGGTTCGCCCCGGGCGAGTCCAGTACGGTCATCGCCGAGTTCAAGGTGGACAGCGCGCGGCTGCCCCACGGCGCCCGGTTGCTGCGCCTCGGCGCGGACGGCGTCGAGGAGATCATCGCGGTGCTCGACGCCGACGGGCCGCGCTGGCTGCGGGTAGGGGAGTACCCCCGCAAGCCCGCACCGGCGCCCGACCACGGTGGCGGCGAGGGCCGACCGGCCGTCGAGGGCACCATCGAGGGCGAACTCGTCGGGGAGGAAGAATGACCGTGCGCGACGGCTACATCGCCCGGTGGCGGGGCCTGGAATACGAGGCCAGCCCGGACGGCGACGACGTGCGGATCTACCTGCCCGAGCCGGCCGACGGCTTCGAGGAGGTACGCCCCGGGCGCTACGTCCGGGTGCTTCCGATCGCCCAGGTCGACGACTTCTGCTACGTACGCACGGCGTGCACCTGGCGGGGCGAGCCGTTCATCGTGCTCGGCCGCCACGAGAAGTGGTTCCGGGTGGAGTACACGGGCGGGAAGGCTCCGGTGGCCCGCGACCTCGGCCTGGAGGAGTTCGACTACGGCGTCTACCAGGGCTGGGCCCCGGTCGCGGACGTCAACGACCTCCGCGAAGTACGCGTCTGACCGGTCAGGCCTTGATCCAGCGGAGGATCTCGCCGGTCACCGTCTCGGCCGCCTCCAGGTGCGGGAAGTGGCCGATGCTGTCCAGCAGCCGCCACTCGTACTCGGCCAGCACGTAGCGCCCTGAGCCTTGGGCGGTCGATGGGAGGGCCGCCGTGTCCAACGCGCCATGCAGTTGGAGGGTCGGTGTGACGATCGGTTCCCGGAGCTGCCGGGTGAACCGGTAGCCGTGCCAGCGCAGGACCGAGCGGAACGCCCACCGGTACGCCTCCAGCGCGCAGAACATCGCCTGCGGAATGCGCATCGCCTGGCAATACCGGTCGCGGACTTCGGCGTACGAGTTGGTGGAGCGGAACGACGGGCCGGTCCAGGCGTCGAGGAGTGCGCCGATCGCGGCGGCGTCGTCCCGGGTGAGCTGGTGCTCGTAGCGGGGCAGCTGGAAGCGCAGCAGCTGCGCGGAAGCCGCGGTCTGCCCGCGCAGGTCGGTGAGGATGGCCGAGCGCAGCCGCAGTGGGTGCGCGGCGCCGAGCACGACGAGCCGCCGCACCATGCGGGGGTGGAACGCGGCGGTGGTCCACGCGATCATGCCGCCCGCGCCTGCGCCGACCAGGGCGGCGTCGCGTTCGCCGAGCGCGCGGATCAGGCCCATCACGTCGGCGGCGAGGGTGAACCCGTCGTAGCCGCGCGGCGGTTTGTCGGTCGCGCCGTAGCCGCGCAGGTCGACCGCGACCGCCCGGTAGCCCGCGTCGGCGAGCGCGACCATCTGCGCGTGCCAGCCCCACCAGAACTCCGGGAAGCCGTGCAGCAGCAGGACGAGCGGGCCGGTGCCGGCCTCGACGACGTGGAAGCGCGAGCCGTTGGCGTGGACGAAGCGATGCGTCCAGGGGCCTTCGACGAGTACGCAGGCCTCGTCGATGATGTGCCGCCGCTCGCTGTCCACGGCGGCAAGCTTAACCTTCGGTTTGGGACCGTATGCGTCTGCGCAGGCCGGCCGCGCCGAGCAGGGCCGCCACCAGCGACCCGGCCAGGACCGCCATCTTGATCCGGTTCTGCTGGTCGCCGGCGGGGAAGGCCAGTTCGGCGATCAGGAGGCTGACCGTGAAGCCGCAGCCGGTCAGGGCGGCCACTGCGGCGAGGTCGCGCCAGCGCAGCCCGGTCGGCAGTTCGGCCAGCCGCAGCCGGGTGGACAGCGCCGCGCCGCCCAGTACGCCGACGAACTTGCCGACCAGCAGCCCGAGGAAGACGCCGAGCGCGACCCGGTCGGTGAAGATCCCGCTCAGCGTTCCACCCTTGATCGGGATGCCGGCGGCGAAGAACGCGAACACCGGTACGCAGATCCCGGCCGAGATGGGCTGCAGCGTGTGTTCGAGCCAGGTCGCCGGAGCCTCCCGTTCGCCGGGATCGCGTTTGACCCGGGTGGCGAGCCCGAGGGCGACCCCGGCCAGGGTCGCGTGGACGCCGGACGCGTGCAGCAACGCCCACGCGGTGACGCCCAACGGGAGGTAGAGCCACCAACCCCGGAAGCGCATCTGCTGCAGGGCCGCGTACCCCGCGATCGCGCCGACCGCGCCGATCAGCGCCAGCACGTTGAGCGTCGCGGTGAAGACCGCCGCGATGAGCAGGATCGCGCCCAAGTCGTCCACGATGGCCAGCGACAGCAGGAAGACGCGCAGCGACGACGGCAGTCCCGATCCGGCGATCGCGAGGACGGCGAGCGCGAACGCGATGTCGGTCGCGGTCGGCACGGCCCAGCCGTCGGTCCCGCCCGGCGCGCCGATCGCGACCAGCAGCGCGACCCCGGCCGGCACGATCATGCCGCCGAGCGCCGCGAAGATCGGCAACATCGCCCGGCGTACGTCGCGCAGCTCGCCGACGACCAACTCGCGTTTCAACTCCAGCCCGGCGACGATGAAGAAGATCGTCAGCAGCCCATCCTTGGCCCAGGTCGCCAGGCTGAGGTTCAAATGGAGGCTCGCCGGCCCGACCACGGTCTCCGAGAGCTGCTCGTACGCGTCGGCGGCCGGGGAGTTGGCGACGATCAAGGCGATCGTGGCGGCGCCGAGCAGGATGAGCCCGCCGATCTGCTCGGTCCGCAAGAACCGGGCGACCTCGGCGAACGCGGCCTGACCACGCCGGGCGGTACGCCGTCGCAGTCGCCGCTGGCTCGTCACGATCATGAGCTTATCCGCCCTGCTGCGCGCTTCCGGCCCTTCCCACCAGGAAACCGGTCGGACATCAGGTAAGGCGCGGGATAGGGTCGGGCCATGACACCCCCGTTCGTCGTGGACGTCAGCGGCACCCCCGCCGACATGGGCCGGGCGTACGGCGCCCAGGCCGCCGACCTCATCCGCGCCAACGTCGACGAGTACCTGATCCGCTTCGAGGCGTCCGTCCGGCTCGACCGGGCCGCCGTCGTCGCCGAAGGCCGCAAGTACATCGCCCCCACCGAGCAGCACTTCCCGCGGCTCGCTCAACTGCTGGAGGGCGTCGCGGTCGGGGCCGGCGTCGAACCGGCCCTCATCTACGCCATCAACGCCCGGTCCGAACTCCTCTACGGCACCCCCTCCTGCGGCTCGCCCGGCGGTGCCGACATGGGCGAGTGCACGGTGGCCGGCGTACTGGGCGAGCGCAGCGACGACGGGCACACCCGCATCGCCCAGAACTGGGACTGGCACCCCGAGCAGCGCCCCTACACGCTGCTGCTGATCACCCGCGACGAACTCGGCCACGAGGTCGCCACCCTGACCGAAGCGGGCATGCTCGCGAAGTCCGGCCTGAACAACAAGGGCCTCGGGGTCTGCGTCAACCTCATCGGCTCCGACCGCGACGGCCGGCCCGGCGGCGTCCCGTACCACGTGCTGCTCCGCTCGGTCCTGGAAGCCGACTCGCTCTCGTGGGCGTTGCGCAACGCCGTTCGCGCGCCCCGGAGCGCCTCGATCAACCTGCTCATCGGCCAGGCCCACCCCGACGGCGGCGAGATCATCGATCTCGAACTCGTCCCGGGCGACTCGGGCTGGCTCCACCCGCAGGACGGCCTGCTCGTCCACGCCAACCACTTCGAGACCACGCTGCCGGTCTACGACACCATCAAGGACTGGGGCGGCTCGTCGCTCTTCCGGTCCGCGCGGGTCCGGCGCCTGCTCCAGGCCCACCCCCAGGTCGGCGAGAAGGAGCTGCTCTCCGCGCTGACCGACCACCACAGCTTCCCGGTCTCGGTCTGCCGCCACCTCGACGACCGCGACGCGCCGCTCGATCGCTCGGAGACCATCTGGACCACGATGATGGACCTCGACGCCAAGACCCTCCGGCTGATCGCGGGTCCGCCCTGCGAGGGCGGCGCCGGTTCGCTGTTCTCACCCTTCTCCTGACGAGTACGCACAACGCAGCGGGGCCGGTCCGTCAGGACCGGCCCCGCCTTTCGCGTCGAGCGTCAGCTCAGCGCGGGCACCACGTAGATGGTGGCGTAGGAGTTGTCCTTCGCCACGCGCTTGATGGTGATCGTGACGCCGTACGAGACACCGGCGTCACCCGGCCTGCCGGTGCCGAGAACGGTGTTCCCGGCGACGGTCAGGCCGTAGTACTGCGGCAACAGGTTGCCGTTCGCGTCGACGACGCGGGTCGAGTACAGCTGGTTGTCCACCGACGGGATGACCACCGAGGCGTCGGCGTCGCGGTAGAACAGCGAACTGCCCCGGATCTCGATGCCCGGGTACCAGGCCTGGCTGTCGCTGAACGTCGACACCGCCGGGAGCGAGCCGAAGTCGGTGCAGTACTCGCTGTACGGCGCCTTGACGTCCTCGATGCACTCCTTGAAGGCGTACGTCGGCTGGAGCGTGAACGCCGCGTTGGACGACTGCGGACGGCTGGGCAGGTTCTTCAGCGTCGTCGTGTCCTTCGACGCCCCCACACCCGTACGCCGCAGCGGGTCGAAGTGCGAGTCCACGACCAGCAGACCACCCTTCGAGCCACCGCTCGGCAGCGCCGTGATGTTGGCCGTCGGCCAGTTGTCGGTGCCGTACGTGGTGTCCCGGTACCAGAGGAGCATGCCGGGCGCGTTGTACGCGACCTTCTCGACCTTCCACGCGTCGCGCGAGTAGGTCGTGTCGTAGGTGTACTTCAGGCCCTCGTCGAAGCCGTCGAAGTTACGCCACTCGGCCAGGTAGTACTGGTTGCGCCACTGCGAACCCGGGTCGAGGATCCAGCCCGCGCCCGTGGTGTCCACGAAGGTGCCGCCGGTCTGGGCCCAGCCGTTGTTCGCCTCGGCGTCGTCCGACCACGTGGTCGCGCCGCCGCCGGTCACCGACAGGTCGTCGACGAACCAGCCCTTCTCCAGCGACGCCTCGTCGGTGGCGTAGCGGAGCCGGACCTGGACCGTCTGCCCGGCGTACGCCGAGAGGTCGACGTAGTCGTGCCGCCAGCCGGTGGTGTGCCCGGTCAGGCCGTACTTCTTGCCGCCGTAGTCACGCATGCGGCCGTTCGGGTCGCCGTAGTTGTCCGGGGTCGTGACCAGTGCCCCGCCCTCGGTGTAGACCTTCTGCTCCGACCAGGTCGAACCGTCCGTGGACAGCTCGATGAAGCCGTAGTCCCAGTCCTGCTCGATGCTGTAGTCGCTGTAGAGCCAGAACTTGGCGTCCGCCGCGGCGGGCACCTGGACGGTCCGGGTCAGCTTGACGTCGGCCCAGTTCTGGTCGGCGTTCGAGTACCACATCTGGCTGCCGCTGTGCGGGGTCGCCAGCGAGATCCGCTTCTGCGGCAGATCGATCTTGATGCCGTCCTTGGTGCCGACCGGCGTACGCGACGTCTGGCCGAGCTGCACCGCGCGCGCGTCCGAGCCGGGCGTGATGACCAGCGGGTCGGCCCAGCCGAGCACCCACTTGTCCCAGATGCCCATGTGCGTCGGGGTGCCCTGGAAGATCGCGCCCGAGTGCGAGCCGGACGACATCAGGTCCCAGAAGTCCACGTCCGAGTCGGCCGCGCCGCTCGTGTCGTAGAGGTCCGGCAGGCCGAGGTCGTGGCCGTACTCGTGGGCGAAGACGCCGACACCGGAGTCCTCCGGCTGCACGATGTAGTTCGACACCTTGAGGTCGGTGCCCGGGATGGTCGCGCCACCGGCGACCGACGAGGAGTGCGCCCAGATCGAGTAGATGCCCTGCGCGCCACCGCCGCCGGACTTGTCCTTGCCGGCGTGCACCAGCACGAGGTGGTCGATCACGCCGTCCGGCTCGAAGAAGTTGCCGTCACCGTCGCGGTCGGCCTGGTCCTCGATGTCGTAGTCGGCCCAGGGGAAGCTCGGGTCGGCCGCGGCGAGCGAGGCGACCGCGTCGATCGCGAGCTGGCCCTGGCCCCGGGCGTTGGTCGGGTGGCCGTTGCCGGCCTGCGACCGCGGCAGCACCCAGTTCCCGTTGGCGTCCTTGGTGCAGCGCGAGGCGGCGTACCAGCCCTCGGAGTGCGGCATCGTGATCCACGGCGAGGCCTGGCCGTTCACCGTGTACGCGCCCTTGGACATCTCCAGGTACATGTTGTGCATCGTCTTGCCGGCCAGGTCGACGCCGGCCTTGCCGTCCGGGCCGGTCAGGTCGGTGCGTACGCGGTCGGTGATGCCCGTCGTGGTGTAGAGCATCTTGTTGTAGTGCTCCGACGAGAAGTCGGGGACCCACATCGAGTTGTTGTCGGTGTGGCCCAACGTTCCCGGGTTCTGGATCGTGTTGTGCAGCGGCCCGTTCTGGACCGTGCCGAGGACGCACTTGCGGTCGTCGGCGGTGGTCGACGCGTCCGGGTCGAACACGTTGTCCGGCACCATGACGTTGGAGAAGTCGTCGTTGGCGTTCGGGTTGAACTCCATCAGGATCGTCAGCAGCTTGGCGACCTGCGTGCCCTTGGCGTTCTTGATCTGCCGCGGGTTCTTGCCGGTCTTGGCGGCCTGCGCTTCGAGCTTGGCCAGCTGCTTGGCGGTGACGGGGTTGCCACCGGCGTACTTGCGGTCGAGTTCGACGGCCGAGGAGCCGCTGCCGCCGAAGACGCCGTTCTTGCCCTTGGTCTCCGGACGGTCGTCCGGCTGGACCGAGGGCTCGGCGTAGTTGAGGTAGTACTCGTCGGCGCCGATGCTGCCGACCGGGGTCAGGGTGCTCGATCCGGGCAGGGCCGATAGGCCGAGCGCGGCGAGCGCCAGTGCGGGAACAACTGCGAGTACGCGCAGTCGCCGCCGCCGGCGGACGGGGTGAGTCATGACACTCCAAACTCCACAAAGGATGGACGGCCTGGTAGGGGCCGAAAGGGCCGCAGAAGGCGGCCGCATGAAGTGATCTCACGATCGCAGAGGGCGATGCGGTGAGGCGCTCGGTGGAAGGAATGCATGATCGTCGCGGGGCGTGTCACGGATGACGTGACAGCGGACGGCCGATTGACGGACGAAGAAATCCGGGCGAAGCCAGCACGGCTTCGCCCGGATTCTGGTGCTGTTACCTCAGTCTGCGCTCAGTCTTCGCTGGAAGAAGTGGTCATGCCTTGCTGGATGAGCTGCATGACGCCGGCGTCCTGCAGGGTGGTGACGTCGCCGAGCGCACGCTTCTCCGCGATGTCCTTCAGCAGCCGCCGCATGATCTTGCCCGAGCGGGTCTTCGGCAGCTCGGAGACGAACTGGATCTGGCGCGGCTTGCAGATCGGGCCGAGCGTCTTGGCGACGTGGTCCTTCAGCTCCGCCTCGGAGGCCTCGGCGCCGCCCTTGAGGATGACGAACGCGACGACCGCCTGGCCGGTGGTCGGGTCGGTCGCGCCGACGACCGCCGACTCGGCGACCGCCGGGTGCGACACCAGGGCCGACTCGACCTCGGTGGTGGAGATGTTGTGGCCGGACACCAGCATGACGTCGTCGACCCGGCCCAGCAGCCAGAGCGCGCCGTCGTCGTCCTTCTTCGCGCCGTCGCCGGCGAAGTAGTAGCCGTGCTCGGCGAAGCGGGACCAGTAGGTGTCGATGAACCGCTGGTCGTCGCCCCAGATCGTGCGCAGCATCGACGGCCACGGCTCGTTGAGGACGAGGTAACCGCCACCGCCGTTGCCGACGATCTGCCCCGCGTCGTTCACGACGTTGGCCGCGATGCCGGGCAGCGGGCCCATCGCCGAACCGGGCTTGCAGGCGGTGACGCCGGGCAGCGGCGAGATCATGATCGCGCCGGTCTCGGTCTGCCACCAGGTGTCCACGACCGGCGTACGCCCGCCGCCGATGTGCTCGCGGTACCACATCCAGGCCTCGGGGTTGATCGGCTCGCCGACGCTGCCGAGCAGTCGCAGCGACGACAGGTCGAACTGGGCCGGGATGTCGTCGCCCCACTTGGCGAAGGTGCGGATCGCGGTCGGCGCGGTGTAGAGGATCGTCACGCCGTACTTCTGGACGATCTCCCAGAACCGGCCCCGGTGCGGGGTGTCCGGGGTGCCCTCGTACATCACCTGGGTGGCGCCGTTCGAGAGCGGGCCGTAGACGATGTAGGAGTGGCCGGTCACCCAGCCGATGTCGGCGGTGCACCAGTAGACGTCGGTCTCCGGCTTGAGGTCGAAGACGGCGTGGTGGGTGTAGGACGCCTGGGTCAGGTAGCCGCCGGTGGTGTGCAGGATGCCCTTCGGCTTGGCGGTGGTGCCCGAGGTGTAGAGGATGAACAGCGGGTGCTCGGCGTCGAACGGCTGCGCCTCGTGCTTGTCGGAGGCGGTGGCCACGGTCTCGTGCCACCACAGGTCCCGGCCCTCGGTCCAGTCCACGTCCTGACCCGTACGCCGGACGACGAGGACCTTCTCGATCGTCGGGCACTCGGCGACGGCCTCGTCCACGGTCGGCTTGAGGGCGCTCGGGCTGCCCCGGCGGAAGCCGCCGTCGGCGGTGATCACGACCTTCGCGCTGGCGTCCTTGATCCGGCCGGACAGCGCGTCCTTGCTGAAGCCGCCGAAGACGACCGAGTGGGTCGCCCCGATCCGGGCGCAGGCGAGCATCGCCACGGCCGCCTCGGGAATCATCGGCAGGTAGATGGCGACGCGGTCGCCGGCGGTCACGCCCAGGTCGGTCAGCGTGTTCGCCGCCCGGCAGACCTCGGCGTGCAGGTCGGCGTAGGTGATGGCCCGGCTGTCGCCCGGCTCGCCTTCCCAGTGGATCGCGACCTTGTCCCCGTTGCCGGCAGCGAGGTGCCGGTCGAGGCAGTTGTACGCGACGTTGAGCGTGCCGCCCACGAACCACTTCGCGAACGGGGGGTTGGACCAGTCGAGGACCTGGTCCCACTCCTGGAACCAGTCCAGGCGCTGAGCCTGCTTCGCCCAGAACGCCAGGCGGTCGGCGGCGGCCTCGTCATAGGCGGCGGCGGTGACGTTCGCGTTCGCCGCGAAGTCTGCGGGCGGCGGGAACTGCCGATCCTCGGAAAGCAGGTTCTCCAGTGTTTCACTCATTCCCGGGTGCCTCCTCGGGGTGGTTGTGATCCAGATCTGTGACTCAGGCCGCAAGCTGATGTTGATGTTACGTGCCGATGTCGGCACCGAGCAGTTAGGGTTCCTTCCAATTACCGCCTACTGGCTGGTAGCTACGCTGGTGAGCGTGGAAGACGCCTTGGCACCTTTGCTGGACCTCCCCGACGTAGCACCGGCGATCGCCGATGCCCGGAACGCCGTCGACGCGGCGCTGCGGCACCGGGCGCTCCGGCGCTCCGGCGGCATCGTGGCCGCCGAGGTCAGCCTCCGATCCGCCGTCGCGAGCGCGGCGCTCTCCGGGCACGCGTACGCCGTCGAGGACGTCCGGGCCGGAACGGTGCTCGACCCGGTGGTGCAGGGCGCGCTCCGGATCGCCCAGCAGATGCCGGGGTTGGCGGAGACCTTCGCCAAGGCGCCCCGCCAGGTACTCGCTCGCCTGCATACGGTCGCTGCTTCCGGCGTACTAGCTGATGCTGAATTGGGCCGGCCGGTCTCGGATCCGCTGGTGAGCGCGCGCCTGAACGCCCTATGTGACCTGGTGGTGGCCGCGGCAGGCGACCCGATCGTGCGGGCCGCGGTCGTGCACGGCGAGTTGCTGGCGCTGAACGCGTTCGCCGAGGGCAACGGCGTGGTCGCGCGGGCGGCAGCGCGCGCCACCCTCATCGGCAGCGGATTCGACCTGCGGGGATTGATCGCCGTGGACCTCGGCCACCGAGAGCGCGAGCCGGAGTACGTGGGCAGCGCGCACGCCTTCGCGACCGGCACGGTGGACGGTGTGCGGTCGTGGCTCAAGCACTACGCCGCGGCGGTCACGATCGGGGCTGCTGAGTTCACGAAGATCGCCGACGAGGTCCTCGCCACGGCTTAACTCAATTGTCCCACCTGTCACACAATCGGGGCCATCGCTGGCTTACCGGCGGGTACGGGCGTAGAAAAGGGGATACGGAAAGAGCAATCTTTCCGGGCACAGCCGCCGGGCACCCACGCGCGATGACTGCCGTCGTGAAGGCACGACACGTCGGAACCGTAAGGGCTGACGCGTTCGAGCAAACGGACACGCCTGGTAACCCGAGCGGGAGTGCGAGATGGCGCCGCAGGATGTGCGGCGCCATCCTATGTATACGGAGTGCTTCGCTCAGGCGAGCTATTCGCCGGCTGCTGCGGCGCGCGTCCTGCGGCGGTGGCCGTACCAGGCGATGCCGATGGCGACTCCGACGCCGACCGCTGCGGCGGCCGCGACCGGAACGGCCGGGCGCTCCATGATCTGCTTGCGCATCCGCGCGCCCAACGGGACCGGCCGGCGGAACTCGAGGATCGGCCACTCCCGTTCGACGGCGAGTTTGCGCAGCCCGCGATCGGGATTGACGGCTGTCGGATTTCCGACGATCTCCAGCAGCGGCGCGTCCGAGATCGAATCCGAGTACGCGTAGCACTCGCTCAGGTCGTATCCGCGTTCGGCGGCCAGCTCCTTGACGGCGCTGACCTTGCCGGTGCCGGCGGCGTAGAAGTCGATCTCGCCGGTGTAGACGTCGTCGACGATCCGCATCCGCGTCGCGACCACGTCGTGTACGCCCAGCTGCGCGCCGATCGGGCGGACGAACTCCTCGCCCGAGGCGGAGACGAGGACGACGTCCCGGCCGGTGGCCTGATGCTCGGCGATCAGCGCCGCGGCCTCGGCGTACACATAAGGCTTGATGAGTTCGTGGAGCGTCTCGTCCACGATCTGCCGGACTTGCTCGGCGCTCCAGCCCTTGCACAGCTCGGCCAGGTAGTCCCGGGTCCTCGCCATCGAGGCGTCGTCCGCGCCGCCGATCTTGAAGGAGAGCTGTGCATAGGCGGCCTTCACCGCGTCGCGGCGCGTGATCAGGCCGTCCCGATAGAACGGACGCCCGAAAGCCAACGCGCTGGACTTCGCGATGACCGTCTTGTCCAGGTCGAAGAAAGCGGCGCTTCTGCCCACGGCGAGCCAGTCTAGTCGGGCCGAGCGGTCCGGCGGGGCCGCCCGGCGGCGCGCCATACCACCCAGACAGGGATGAATACCTGCAACCGGTTACTGTGCGATGCACCAGCAGTGCGGAGAGTTGCGAACGCACCGCAAGTTTCGATGATCTCGGCGTGTCGCCGCGAGTTGTGCTCGACCCCCCTCGACTTAGCGGCCCTGCCTCAGGCATGCTTGTGCGCAAGCACTCGGCGGTTGCACCCCCCGCTACCGCTGGGTGGGTTACGACTCAACCCCCCCGGAGTCGGACCCCTGACGACCCCCGTCTATTGACGGGGGTCGTCTTCGTTTACGGCGAACCTTTCCCCGTGAGTCCCCCGTGGAATCCCCCTGAGTGGCTCCCCCCGGAACCTTCCCCCTCGGTCAGTTCTCCACACTCGTTCGCCGTCCACAGAATTCCATCGCATCTATGTGGGCCTCGGCTGTCCGCTACGGGACCGTGTGCAGGTCACGAACCCGACTCCCTTGGTGTGATGAGGATCCCGCGATGCCGAGCCGACCACTCCTGCTGTCCGCCGACGCCCACCTGACCGACGAGATCCTCCGGCTGGCCGCCGTCGCGGGGGTCGAACTGGAACTCGCCCTCGACCCCGACGCCGGCATCGCCTTCAGCCGGGCGCCGCTCGTCCTGCTCGGCGCGGAGGTCGCCGACCGCGCCCGGCGGCTGCCTCGGCGTACGGGGGTGATCGTGGTCGGGTTGGGCGATCGGCCACAGGATCTGCTGCCGATCGCGGAGGCGCTGTCGGCCGAGTTCGTCGCCTGTCTGCCCGCCGCCCAGGAGTGGCTGCTCAGCCGGCTCGCCGAGACCGCTGTCGCGACCGGGCGCCAGGGTCGAGTCGTCGGCGTGATCGGCGGCCGGGGCGGCGCGGGCGCGTCCACTATGGCCGCCGCGCTCGCGGTGACCGGCGTACGCGCCGGACTGGCCACCTTGCTCGTCGACGCCGATCCACTGGGTGGCGGCATCGACCTCACGCTGGGCTGGGAGGACGTCGCCGGCCTGCGCTGGCCCGCGCTGGCCGGAGCCGGTGGCCGAATCGATCCCGGGTTGCTGCGCCGGGCGCTGCCCGGCCGGGGCGCGCTCGCGGTGCTGTCGTGGACCCGTGCGGAAGGCTGGGTCGGCGAGCTGACCGCCGACCTCGGTGGCGAGCGGACCGGGCCGGAAGGTTGGGGGAGCGACGTCCTCGCCACTCGCGAATGGACACTCGCGGACGCCTGGACCTCCGGGACTGCGCCCGTTCCCGTGGACCGCGCCGCGGAGGCCATGCGAGCCGCGCTCGACGCCGGTCGGCGGCAAGCCGATCTCGTCGTGCTCGACCTGCCCCGGTACGCCGACTCCGCGGCCGAAGCGGGCATGGCGGCGGCGTACCGGATCTTCGTCGTCGTCCCGGCGGAGCTCAGGGCGACCGCGGCCGCCCTGACGGTGGTCCGCCGCCTGCGGGAGTTCTGCGACGACCTCCAGCTCGTCGTACGCGGTCCCGCCCCGGGCGGCCTCCGGGCGGCCGAGATCGCCGGCGCCCTCGGCCTCCCGCTGGCCGAGGTGCTGGCTCCGGAGACTGAGGTGGCCAGGGACCTGGAGAAGGGCGCTGCACCGGCCGGGACCGGCCGAGGCGAGTTGGCCTCGGTCTGCCGGAAGCTGCTCGGAGGCCTGTCGTGACCGGGTCGTTGCTGGATCAGCTGGCGGGCCGGTTGCGTGATCAGTTCGCGGTCGACGGGGCGACCGCGTCGCCGGTGGCGATCGCGACGGCGTTGCGGGCCGAACCGGAGGCGGCGGTGCTGGGCGACGCCGGGCTGTTGCGCATGGCCGACCGGGTGCACGGCGACCTCGCCGGGGCAGGCCCGCTCGCGCCGCTGCTCGCCGACGCGGACGTCACCGACGTGCTGGTCAACGGCGTCGAAGTGTGGGTCGACCGAGGCCGGGGTCTCCAGCGAGGTCCAGCGGTGTTCGGCCACCCCGACGACGTACGCCGCCTGGCTCAGCGCATGGCGGCGGGTGCGGGGCGGCGGCTGGACGACGGTTCGCCGTTCGTGGACGCCCGCCTGCCCGACGGCACCCGCTTGCACGCGGTCCTGCCACCGGTGGCGGTGGGCGGCCCGTGTCTGTCGCTGCGTACCTTCCGGCATCGCCCGTATGTGCTGGGCGAGCTGGTCAGCGCGCCGGTCGCCGAGTTGCTGGCGGCGATCGTGGCGGCCCGCGTCAGCTTCCTCATCGGCGGCGGGACGGGGTCGGGGAAGACGACGCTGTTGGCGGCGATGCTCGGATTGGTGCCGGTATCCGAGCGGATCGTGGTCGTCGAGGACTCGGCCGAGCTGCGGCCCCGGCATCCCCACGTGGTCGCGCTGCAAAGCCGTACCTCCAACGTGGAGGGTGCGGGCACGGTCGGGCTGGCGGATCTCGTCCGTCAAGCGCTCCGGATGCGGCCCGATCGGCTCATCGTCGGCGAGTGCCGAGGTCCGGAGGTCGTCGACCTGCTCGCCGCGTTGAACACCGGCCACGAGGGCGGCGCGGGAACGCTGCACGCCAACACCGCCACCGACGTCCCGGCTCGGCTGGAAGCGCTCGGCTTGACCGGCGGACTTCCGCGCGCGGCACTGCACGCGCAACTCGCCTCTGCCCTCCAGGTCGTGCTCCATCTGCGCCGGGACACCCACGGCCGCCGCCTCGACGAGGTCTGCGTCCTGCTACCGGACCGGTCCGGGCTGGTCACCGCCGTCGTCGCGTGGCGGCGTACGGGTGGACCCGGCCCGGCCGCCGGGCATCTCGGCGCGCTGCTGTCCGCGCGCGGCGTCGCGGTTCCCGCCCTGCTCCGCTCGGGTCCGGCGTGACCCGCGCGGTCCGCCGCCGGTTCGCTCGCGTTCTGGCGGTACGCCCACCGCAGCGTCCGGCCCGGCGACGGGTGCCGGTGGCGTCCCCGGCGCTGGTGGGCGTCACGGCGGCGGCTGCGGTCGTCGGCGGCGTGGTCGCCGGGCTGCTGACGCTGCTCTACGGCGGCGTGCTCGCGTACGCGGTCCGGGCGCGCCGGGCAACGCGGGTGACTGCAGCGCGACGAGCGGCCGCACTGGACGCGATCGCCGACGCGGCGGCGGCGCTCCGGGCGGGATCGTCGTCGGCAGCGCTGCCGCTGATCGCTGATCCGGTGCTGTCGGCCCAGGTCAACGCCGCTGTCGAGGTCGCCGGGGAAACCGGGGCGCCCTTGGCGGATCTGCTCGACCGGATCGAGGAGGAGCACCGGGGCGCCACCCGGGCGGCCGCGCGGGCTGCGGCGGAGGCGGCCGGGGCCTGGATGACAGCCGTGCTGCTCCTGGTCCTTCCTGCCGGCGGAGTCGCCCTCGGGCACTTCATCGGGGTGGACTCCGTCGCCGTCCTACTGCGTACGCCGATCGGCGGAGCATGTGCGCTCGCTGCCGCTTCGCTCCAGCTCGCCGGCCTGCTCTGGGTACGCCGAATCGCCGTCGCCCGGCCACCCCGCGATCGTCACCAACGCGATCTGCCGCTCGCGGCCGAGCTGCTCGGCGCGGTTCTGCGGGTCGGCGTACCGGTGGATCACGGGGTGCTGGCGGTGGCCCGAGCACTGCCGCTGGGGGAGCGGTTGACCCGAGTCGGCCGGGCCTTGCGGCTCGGGGCCGCCCCCGCCGAGGCCTGGCGGCATCTGGCCGACCTCGACGGCGCCCAGCGGCTGATCACGGCGGCGATCCGGAGCGCGGGCAGCGGCGCGGCGCTGGCCGCCACCTTGCGACGCATAGCGGGTGACCTGCGCGCCGCCGAAGCGGATCGGGCCGAGGCCCGGGCCCGTCGCGCGGCGGTGCTGCTGGTGCTGCCGCTCGGACTGTGCTTCCTGCCGGCGTTCGTGCTGGCCGGGCTGGCCCCCGTGGTGATCGCGGTGGTCGGGCAGCTCTCACAGTGAGGAGTCCATCCACATGAAACAACCACCCGATTCCGGGATGAACACTGCGGAGTACGCCGTCGGCACCTTGGCGGCAGTCGCCTTCGCGGGGCTGCTCTACAAGGTCCTGACCAGCAACATCATCCAGTCCGCGCTGACGGCGATCATCCAGCGAGCGCTGAAGTGATCGGTGTTCTCCGGTGTGGCCGGGCGCGTCCCGGCCGCACCACCTCAGCCGGATCGGCGACCGTGGAGTTGGCGGCCAGCCTGCCGGCCGTGGTCCTGCTGCTCCTCGTGGGCCTGACCGCGGTGGACGCAGTCGCGACCCGGTTGCGATGTGTCGACGCCGCACGGGACGCGGCGCTGGCGGTCGCCCGCGGTGAGCCGGCGAGCACCGCTCACCTGCCCAGCGGAGGTCACCTCACGGTCAGCGCGTCGGGCGACCAGATCACCGCAGTGGTGAGTGCGCCCGTGTACGCGGGCTGGCGCAGCCTGCGCGTGTCGGCCACAGCGGTCGCGGCGGTCGAGTCGTGACCGCGCTCGGCCGGTCGCGGCAGCGGGACCGGGGTTCGGCGACGATCTGGGCGTTGACCGTCGGGCTGGTCGTCGTCCTGTTCGCCGTCGCGATGGCCCAGGTCGGCGTGGCGATCACCGCCCGGCGCAGTGCTCAGGTGGCGGCCGATCTGGGCGCGCTGGCCGGGGCGGCCCGGGCGATCGAGGGCGCGGCCGGCGCGTGCGGGCGGGCGTCGGCGTACGTCGTCGCCAACGGCGCTGAACTGCGGGACTGCCACCTCGACGGGCTCGATCTGATCGTCACCGCTGCCGTCCCCACCCGCTTCGGCACCGCGACGGCGGCCGCCCGCGCCGGTCCCGTCGCCTGACGCGTCAGCGCTGGATCACGGATCCGGGTCGAATCTTCGCCCAAGATTCGACCGAGAACCCTGATCCAGCCCGGTGGGAGGGGCGGAACGGATCGCGAATCGGGTCAGGCGAGGGCGGCGAGGAGGAGGTCGAGGACGACGATCGCGCCTTCCTTGTCGAGCGGGTCGTTGCCGTTGCCGCACTTGGGCGACTGCACGCACGACGGGCAGCCGCGCAGGCATCCGCAGGCCGCGATGGCGTCCCGGGTGGCGCGCAGCCAGTGCCCGGCGATCCCGTACGCCCGCTCGGCGAAGCCGGCGCCGCCGGGATGCCCGTCGTAGACGAAGATCGTCGGCGCGCCGGTGTCGTAGTGCAGGGCGGTCGACAGTCCGCCGATGTCCCACCGGTCGCAGGTCGCCACCAGCGGCAGCAGTCCGATCGCGGCGTGCTCGGCGGCGTGCAGCGACCCCGGCAGGTCGTCGATCCCGGCGACCACCTCGGGGGACAGCGTCGTCCAGACGGCGACCGTACGCAGTTCCCGGGGCGGCAGGTCGAGCGGGAAGGTGCCGAGCACCTCGCCGCTGCCGACCGCCCGGCGCTGATAGGAGACGACCTGGTGGGAGACGTCGACGTCGCCGAGGAACAACCCGATCGGTCCAGCGTCCACATAAGACCGGACGGCGACGATGTCGAGGTTGGTGACGTCGCGGGCGTGCGTCGTGTAGTCAGGCTCCTCGGTGCGTACGAGGGCGGTGGCGTCGTCTAGGTCCAGCCGATCCACCACGTAAGACGTGCCCTGGTGCAGGTAGACGGCGCCGTCGTGCAGCGCGTGGTGCGCCGAGCCGGCGTCGAGCGTGCCGACCAAGCGGCCGGAGTCGGCCTCGACGATCGCTATCGGCGCACCGCCGGTGCCGCGCAGGTCGACCTCGGGCCGCTGCGGATGCGTCCAGTAGAGGCCGGTCGGCCGTCGTCGCAGGGCGCCCGCCTCGACCAGTTCGTCGACCAGCTCGGCGGGCGCGTCGAACAGGGCGAGGTCGGCCGGGGTGAGCGGCGCTTCCATCGCCGCTGCGCACAGATGCGGGCCTAGGACGTACGGGTTGCCCGGGTCGAGCACGGTGGCCTCGACCGGCCGGTCGAACAACGCGGCCGGGTTGTGGACGAGATAGGTGTCGAGCGGGTCGTCCCGCGCCACCATCACGCAGAGCCCGTCGCGCCCGGCCCGCCCCGCGCGCCCGGCCTGCTGCCAGAGCGAGGCCAACCGGCCGGGATAACCCGCGAGCAGCACCGCGTCGAGTCCGGTGAGGTCGACGCCCAGCTCCAGGGCGTTCGTCGTGGCCAGTCCGGTCAGCTCCCCGGTGAGCAGCGCTCGCTCCAGGGCGCGCCGATCCTCGCGCAGATAACCGCCCCGGTACGCGGCGACCTGTGTGGACAGCTGGGCGTCCACCTCACGCAGGGCGCGCCGGGTCATGGCGGAGACGACCTCCGCGCCCCGCCGGGACGGGACGAAGGCGAGCGTACGCATCCCGGCCACGACGGCGTCGGTGAGCAGATCGGCCGTCTCGGCCAAGGCCGACCGCCGGTGCTCCTCGCCGGACGCGTCCTTCTGCAACGGAGGTTCCCACAACGCGAAGGTCATCGCGCCCCGGGGAGCCGTGTCCTCGCTGACCGCCACCGCCTCCGCGCCGATCAACCGGCCGACCGAGGCGGCCGGATCGCCGGAGGTCGCGGAGGCGGCGAGGAAGACGACGTCGCGCGGGGTCAACCGGCGCAGGCGGCGCAGCACGTGGGCGACGTGGGAGCCGAACACCCCCCGGTACGCGTGGCACTCGTCCACGATCACGTAGCGCAGCCCGCGCAGAAACCGCCGCCAGCGGCCGTGCCCGGGGAGGATGCCGTGGTGCAGCATGTCCGGGTTGGTCAGCACCAGGTTCGCGTGCTGGCGTACCCAGTCCCGCTCGTCGCGTGGCGTGTCGCCGTCGAACACCGCTGCGCGTACCCCTGGGAGATCCAGAGCCGCGACGGTCCGCAGCTGATCCGCGGCGAGCGCCTTCGTCGGGGCGAGGTAGAGGATCCGGGCGGTGGGTTCAGTGATCAGCTCGCTGAGCGCGGGCAGCAGGTAGGCCAGCGACTTGCCGGAGCCGGTGCCGGTGGCGACCACCGTGTGGTGACCCGCGCGGGCATGCTCGCCGACGGCGACCTGATGTGGCCACGGCGCCGCGATGCCCGCCTTGATCAACGCTGTGACAAGTGGCTCCGGCGCCCAGTCCGGCCAGGGCGCGGAGGTGCCCGCCCGAGGCGGCCGGAACTCGATGTGCGTGATCGCCTCGCCAGCGGCGTCCGGGCGCAGACGAGCCAGGCCGGACGCGGCGAGCAGAGCCCTGAGGTCGGAGGTGGGGTCGGCGGCAGTCACTTCCACGAAAGCCTATCCGGATGCTGTGACACTCCGGCCATGCCGAGGAGGTGCGTCCGTCGGGGACGATGGCAAGATGCCAGTCATGGAACTCTCGCTGGCGACGCGGACGGTCGCTGCCCACACGGTGCTGGAAGTCACCGGGGAAGTCGACGTCTACACCGCTCCCAAGCTGCGGGATCGGCTCACCGAGCTGCTCGAGGCGGGCACGCGGGCCCTGGTCGTCGACCTCGGCCGGGTGGAGTTCCTCGACTCGACGGGGCTGGGCGTGCTCGTCGGCGGGCTGCGCAAGGCGCGCAACCTGGGCGGCAGCTTCGGCTTGGTAGTGGGGCAGGAATCGCTGCTCAAGGTCTTCCGCATCACCGCTCTCGACCAGGTCCTCCCGCTGTATCCCACGATCGAGGCGGCCACCGGGCAGTCGGGCGACGGTGGTCGATAGGTGGCGACAGTACGCCTGGAGTTCACCCCCGAACCCGTTTACGTCCGTACCGCCCGGCTCGTCGGTGTCGCCGTGGCGCGTCGCGCCGGGCTGCCCGAGGATCGGCTGGACGAGGTACGCCAAGCGATCGGTGAGGCCTGTGGCCGCGCGGTCACCCGGCATCTCCGGCACAACCTGCGGGCGCCGGTGCTGGTCGAGATGCGCGACGAGAACCCCTACACCGTCCTGGTGACCGACCGGGCGCCGGACGACGCCGCCTCCGACATGGAGGAGGAGATCACGGTGGAAGCGAGTCTCGCCCTGCTCAGCGGGGTGGCCGAGGAGCTCGAGGTGCATCAGGCGCCCGACGGAGCCGGCTCGGTCGTGCGGATGTCCTGGACGGCGCGGCCCGTCCGCACCCGGCGCTGAGCACGAACTGGTGACCCTAACCCATGACCCCGGCGTAACACAGCGGCAAAGATCACCGCGACACGGCCGGACCTTGGTGTGACCAGGAACACGGTTCACCGCTAGAGTGCTCGGGTTATCTGCAACCGCCGCTACTCACTGTGAATGGCGGCGATCAACAGGAGGACATCGATGTCCGGGACCACAATTGTCGCCGAAGGCGACAAGGTGGCCCTTACCGGTAACAACGTCACGTACATAGTGGTGGCCGCCGTGATCGCTCTTGTGGCGCTCGGCTTTGCCTTCACCCTCGTGCGAGCCGTGCTCGGCACCGGCAAGGGCACCGTCAAGATGCAGGAGATCGCGGGCGCCGTCCAAGAGGGCGCCACGGCATACCTGTTCCGCCAGTTCAAGACCCTGGCAATCTTCGTCGTGATCGCAGTCGTCGTACTCTTCGTGCTTCCCGTGCACGGCGTGTCCGACAACGTAACCGCGGTGAAGATCGGCCGCTCGGCCTTCTTCGTGGTGGGTGCGGTCTTCTCCGCGTTCATCGGCGGTGCCGGCATGGCGCTGGCGACTCGGGCGAACCTGCGGGTCGCCGCGGCCGCCCGTGAGGACGGCGGCCGGGAGAAGGCCATGTCGATCGCGTTCCGCTCCGGCGGCGTGGTCGGCTTCCTCACCGTCGGTCTGGGCCTGCTCGGCGCGGCGATCGTCGTGCTGGTCTACAAGAGCGACGCCCCGACCGTGCTGGAGGGCTTCGGCTTCGGCGCCGCGCTGCTCGCGATGTTCATGCGGGTCGGCGGCGGCATCTTCACCAAGGCCGCCGACGTCGGCGCGGACCTGGTCGGCAAGGTCGAGCAGGGCATCCCCGAGGACGACCCGCGCAACGCGGCCACCATCGCGGACAACGTCGGCGACAACGTCGGCGACTGCGCCGGCATGGCGGCCGACCTGTTCGAGTCGTACGCGGTCATGCTGGTCGCGTCGCTGATCCTGGGCAAGACCGCATTCGGCACCCAGGGCCTGGTGTTCCCGCTGATCGTGGCCACCATCGGCGCGCTCGTCGCGATCGTCGGCGTGTTCATCACCCGGCTGCGTACCTCCAACCGCAGCGGCCTGACCGCGATCAACCGGGCGTTCTACATCTCGGCCGTGATCTCGGCCGTGCTGGTCGGCGTCGCGACCTGGCTGTACCTGCCGGCGTCGTTCAAGGAGTTCGACGGCGGTCTGCAGGACGTGGACGCCAACCCGCGGGTGGTCGCGCTCGCCGCGGTCGTCATCGGCATCGTGCTGGCCGCTGCCATCCAGGCGCTGACCGGCTACTTCACCGAGACGAGCCGCCGTCCCGTCCGGGACATCGGCCGGTCCTCCGAGACCGGCCCGGCCACCGTCATCCTCGCCGGCATCAGCGTCGGCCTGGAGTCGGCGGTTTACAGCGCGCTGCTCATCGGTGCGGCCGTCTTCGGCGCGTTCCTGCTGGGCACGGGCTCGATCACGCTGTCGCTGTTCGCCGTCGCGCTGGCCGGCTGCGGCCTGCTCACCACGGTCGGCGTCATCGTCGCGATGGACACCTTCGGCCCGATCAGCGACAACGCCCAGGGCATCGCCGAGATGTCCGGCGACATCGACGAGCGGGGTGCGCGTACGCTCACCGACCTCGACGCGGTCGGCAACACCACCAAGGCGATCACCAAGGGCATCGCGATCGCGACGGCAGTGCTCGCCGCGACCGCCCTGTTCGGGTCGTACACCGACACCCTGGTGTCCACCCTGGGCGGTGGCGAGGCCGCGGCGGCGAAGCTCGCCGAGTGGCTGAATATCTCCAACCCGGCCAACCTCGTCGGCCTCATCTGCGGCGCGGCGGTGGTCTTCCTGTTCTCCGGCCTGGCCATCAACGCCGTGTCCCGGTCCGCGGGCGCGGTCGTGATGGAGGTGCGCCGCCAGTTCCGGGAGTTCCCGGGCATCATGGACGGTTCGCAGCGTCCGGAGTACGGCAAGGTCGTGGACATCTGCACCCGGGACGCGCAGCGCGAGCTGATGACCCCCGGTCTGCTGGCCGTGCTCGCCCCGATCGCGGTCGGCTTCGGCCTCGGCCCGGGCGCGCTCGTGTCCTACCTGGCCGGCGCGATCGGCACCGGCACCCTGATGGCCGTCTTCCTGGCCAACTCGGGTGGCGCGTGGGACAACGCGAAGAAGATGGTCGAGGACGGCGAGTTCGGCGGCAAGGGTTCGCCGCAGCACGCCGCGACGGTCATCGGCGACACCGTCGGCGACCCGTTCAAGGACACCGCCGGTCCGGCCATCAACCCGCTGATCAAGGTCATGAACCTGGTGGCCCTGCTCATCGCCCCGGCCGTCGTCACGCTGAGCTTCGGCGCCGACGCCAACACCGGCGTACGCGTGGCGATCGCGGTCGTCGCGTTCGCGATCATCGCGGGCGCGGTGGTGTTCAGCAAGCGCAAGCCGATCGGTGTGGGTGGAGACGGCGACTCGGGAAAAGCTGACGCCGCCTCGGCGGCGGATCGCGAGTCCGTCACTGCGTAGCTCGTCAGTCGGAAAATAGACAAGGCCCGGGCCATGCGCCCGGGCCCTGTCGCGTCAGCGACAAGGCCCGGGCGCCCGGCCGGCCACACGTAGGTGCGCCGGCCGAGCAGTAACCTGCTTCTGAAGGACCCACCACGGCCGTAGCACGCCTGTGCTACGCGTCGTAGGCTGCTTCCATGCGAAGGCTCGCGCCACTCGCCGCCCTCGCGGCCGCTCTCCTCGTCGCCGCGTGTTCCAGCGGCCCGCCGCCCCGGGTCTGGGCGGCCAGCGTCTGCAGTGCACTCACGCCCTGGCGGGCCGAACTGCAGAGCTTGACGACCAAGGCCCAGGAGCAGGCCAACGCCGCGCCCAACTCGGCACAGGCCAAGGAGAACCTGGTCCGGCTCTTCGACGGGGCGCAGAAGTCCACTGAGGCCGCTCGGGCGAAGGTGGAGGCGGCGGGCGTACCGGACGTCGACGACGGCGCGAAGATCGCGCACAACTTCATCGCCACGCTGACGGCGGTGCGGGACGCGTACGGGCATGCCAAGGACGGCGTCACGGCGCTGGCCCCCGGCGACGCGCACACCTTCTCCGACGGGGTGGCGACCGTGCTGACCACCCTCAACACCGAGTACTCCAAGAGTGCGATCGACGTCGACCAGCTGGATTCCGTCGAGCTCCGCAAGGCGTTCGACGAGGTCCCCGAGTGCAAGTAGCGCGGGACCGGGATGCTGGCCGTGCGACCGTCCAGAGGGCAGCTGCCGATCTTCGCCGCCGCCTCGGCCGACCCTGGCCCGGGTGATCTCGCCGGGCTGCTGATCGGGCCGGGTCAGGTCGTCCGCATGGGCGGGACCGCCCGGGTGTCGGTCGTCGTGGACGCCCCGTGGCGGGTGCACGCCCTCGACGCCGAGCTGCGCCGCCGGGATCTAGCGATGCAGTGGGAGCCGTCCACCGTCGAGGGACACTACGGCGTACGCACCTCCTATTCGGGGGTGCTCGCCGAGTTGTCGGCGCGCTGGCTGCGCGGCGCCGTGAAGGCCCCGCCGTCGGCGTTCCTGCTCGACGGCGTACGCCTGAGGCTGTGGTTCACCGCCGCGGGCACGGTCACGCCCGACTCGCCGGAGTTGCTGCTTCGGCTCGGCCAAAACGACGAGCAATGCTGGACGCCCGCTGCGCGGGCGCTGGCGGTGCTCGGCTTCCCCGTCGAGGCGGCCAGGGGCCCGGCGCTGCGGATTTCCGGGCGTCGGCGGATCCGGCGGTTCGCGGAGTTGATCGGCGAGCCGCTGCCCGTGGTCCCGCTCACAGCATGGCCAGCGTGAATTCGCCTTCTTGATCTTGCTGGAAACGGCAAAATGCATGATCAACGACGTTGTGCCCGCGGGAAAGGTATCGTCTACGCGTCGATGGGGTGCGATGGGGTGCGCAACCGGAGCATTCAGCCGAGCGTTACCTTGGACATCCGCGGGCGAGAACGCCCCGACCCCGTAGGCGGAGTGACGCCGCCTGCGGACCAAGCCACTGCGGAGAGGTGCCGTGCCGACAGCCGCCAAGAACCGACTGGTCATCGTCGAGTCGCCGGCGAAGGCGAAGACGATCTCGGGCTACCTGGGCCCGGGATACGTCGTGGAAGCGAGCCTGGGCCACATCCGGGATCTCCCGGCCGGGTCCAAGCAGCTGCCTGACCGGTACAAGAAGGAGCCCTGGGCATACCTGGGCGTCGACGTGGACCACGGCTTCACCCCTATATATATCGTCAACCCGGACCGGGCCAAGCACGTCACGAAGCTGAAGGCCCTGCTCAAGGATGCCGACGAGCTCTACCTCGCGACAGACGAGGACCGTGAGGGCGAGGCCATCGCCTGGCACCTCGCGGAGACCCTGAAGCCGAAGGTCCCCGTCAAGCGGATGGTCTTCCACGAGATCACCCGGCCGGCGATCCAGGCGGCGGTGGCCAACCCCCGCGAGATCGACAAGGACCTGGTCGACGCGCAGGAGACCCGGCGCATCGTCGACCGGCTCTACGGCTACGACGTCTCCCAGGTGCTCTGGAAGAAGGTCGCCCGGGGGACCAGCGCGGGCCGCGTCCAGTCGGTCGCCACCCGGATCGTGGTCGAGCGGGAGCGCCAGCGGATGGCGTTCCGTTCCGCGACGTACTGGGACATCGTGGCTGAGCTTGCTGCTTCCGGAGGAAGCACCAGCGGCTCGGCGAACGGGCACGCCAGCTTCAACGCCACGCTCATCGCGCTGGACGGCGACCGGGTCGCGACCGGCAAGGACTTCGACCCGGCCACCGGCCGGGTCCGCGGCGGCGTCGTCCACCTCGACGAGCCGGCCGCCCGTGGGCTGGCCGCCCGGCTGGACGACCGGCCGTTCACGGTCACCCGGGTCGAGGAGAAGCCCTACCGGCGTAAGCCGTCCCCGCCGTTCATCACCTCGACGCTGCAGCAGGAGGCCGCCCGCAAGCTGCGGTTCTCCTCGGCGCAGACGATGCGTACGGCCCAGCGCCTGTATGAGAACGGCTTCATCACCTACATGCGTACCGACTCGGTGAACCTCTCGGAGTCGGCGCTGACCGCGGCCCGCAGCCAGATCGCGGAGCTGTACGGTCCGGCCAGCGTGCCGCCGCAGGCGCGGCGCTACACGGGCAAGGTCAAGAACGCGCAGGAGGCGCACGAGGCGATCCGGCCCGCCGGCGAGCACTTCCGTACGCCCGGCGACGTGGCCCGCGAGCTGTCGGTCGAGGAGTTCAAGCTCTACGAGCTGATCTGGAAGCGGACCCTGGCCTCGCAGATGACCGACGCGATCGGCAACTCGGTGAGCGCCCGCATCCGGGCGATCTCGACCTCCGGCGAGGAGGCCGACTTCGCCGCCTCCGGGACGACCATCACCGAGCCCGGCTTCCTGCGGGTCTACGTCGAGTCCAGCGATGACGAGACCGAGGACACCGACGGGGAGAGCAAGCTTCCGCCGCTGGTCAAGGACCAGAAGCTGACCGAGAAGTCGCTGACCCCGATCGGGCACACCACGCAGCCGCCGGCCCGCTACACGGAGGCGTCGCTGGTCAAGGCGCTGGAGGAGCTGGGCATCGGCCGCCCCTCCACGTACGCCTCGATCATGCAGACGATCCAGGACCGCGGCTACGTCAACAAGCGTGGTCAGGCGCTGATCCCGAGCTTCCTGGCGTTCGCCGTGGTGGGCCTGCTGGAGGGGCACTACCCGCGCCTGGTGGACTACGGCTTCACCGCCGCCATGGAGGACGAGCTGGACCAGATCGCCGACGGCGACGCCTCCAGTCTCGAATTCCTGACCTCGTTCTACTTCGGCGCGCCGAGCGCGGCCGAAGGCTCGGTGGCCCAGGCGGGCGGCCTGAAGAAGCTGGTCACCGAGAAGCTCGGCGAGATCGACGCCCGCGAGGTCAACTCGATCCCGCTGTTCACCGACGACCAGGGCCGGGATCTCGTGGTCCGGGTCGGTCGCTACGGCCCGTACATCCAGCGGGGCGGTGGCGGCGGCACGACGGACGTCGACCCGGACGCCGAGTCGGCGGCCGACGGCGACCGCGTCTCCATCCCGGAGGGGCTGGCCCCGGACGAGCTGACCCCGGAGAAGGTCGAGGAGCTGTTCCTCGGCGGGGGCGGCGAGCGCAAGCTCGGCGAGCACCCGCAGACCGGCGAACCGGTGGTCATCAAGTCCGGCCGGTTCGGGCCGTACGTCTCCTCCGGCGAGATCAACTCGTCGCTGCTCAAGACGCAGACGCCCGACTCGCTGACCCTCGACCAGGCGGTGCAGCTGCTCAGCCTGCCGCGGCTGGTCGGCAACGACGACAGCGGTGTGCCGATCTTCGCCCGCAACGGCCGCTACGGGCCGTACATCGAGCGGGAGAAGGACTCGCGGTCGCTGGAGAATGAGGATCAGCTCTTCACGGTGACCCTGGACCAGGCGCTCGCGCTGCTGGCCGCGCCGAAGACGCGGGGCCGCCGGGCCGCCGCGCCACCGTTGCGCGAGATGGGCAACGACCCGCTGACCGAGAAGCCGCTGGTCATCAAGGACGGCCGGTTCGGGCCCTACGTCACCGACGGCGAGTTCAACGCCTCGTTGCGGCGGGGCCAGAGCCCGGAGAGCCTGACCCTGGAGCAGGCCTCGGAGATGCTCTCCGAGAAGCGGGCGAAGGGTCCGGCCCCGAAGAAGGCGGCTCCGGCGAAGAAGGCGGCGGCGAAGAAGGCGGCTCCGGCGAAGGCGACGGCGGCGAAGAAGGCCACCGCGAGCAAGGAGACCGGGGCGGCGAAGAAGGCCACCAAGAAGACTGCGGCGAAGAAGACCCCCGCAAAGAAGGCAACGTCGGCGAAGAAGACGGCTGAGTAGCAGAGACGTCACGCCGGGCGGCTCGTTGATCCGAGTGGCGTTACAGTTTCGGTCTCAGCGTCGCGGTCGTGAAGGTCGCCGACGCCGTTGCGAAGGAGCGGCGAGTGACAACACCAGCCGTGACGACTCGTCCACTGCGGCGGGTACCGGTCCAGGGCCGCAGTGTGGCCCGGGTTCAGCGGATGCTCGACGCCTGCGCGGAGCTCGTCGACGAGGTCGGCTACGAAGGCCTGACCACCACCCTGCTCGCCGAGCGGGCCGGGGTGGCGATCGGGTCGGTGTACCAGTTCTTCCCCGACAAGCGCGCCATCGTGCAGGCTCTCACGCTGCGTAACGTCGAGGCGTACCTGGCCCGGCTGGCCGAGCGGATCCCCGCCGGTGAGCTGGACGACTGGTGGGACGGCGTCGACGCGGCGATCGAGGAGTACATCACGCTGCACCGGACCGTCCCCGGCTTCCGTACGCTGCACTTCGGCGACGTGGTGGACGTCCACCTCATCGACGCCGAGCGCGACAACAACGAGGTCATCGCCGACCACCTCGCTGAGCTGCTGGTCCTCTATCACTCGGTGCCCGACCGGCCGCGGCTGCGGTTCGCCCTGGTCATCGCGGTCGAGGCCGCCGACGCATTGATCAAGCTCGCGTTCCGCCGTCAGCCCGACGGTGACGACGCCGTGCTCGTCGAGGCGAAGGCGCTGGTCCGGGAGTACCTCCACCGCCACGTCGGCCAGGTCTGACCGAGATCCTCCGCCCCTGGTGGGCCTCCCTGCGGACGGGTGACTCGAGGGGTACGCACATCGATCCCGAGATCCGGGTAACTTCAGGGTGCTCATTCTCGCGGGCGCTCGGCGCCGCACGGCTAGAGTGATCTCAGGGCGCCCAGCGATGGGCAGGCGAGGTGGAGGCTGCCATCGGGAACCGGTCGCGTGGGCGGGCTGACGCAGGCGGTCCAGGGGGCCGCGGCGCGGCCCCGGCTGCCCTGTCCGGCGACGTCTCCATTCTGAAGATCCGGCCGTTCCGGCGGCTGTGGATCGTCCTCGGGGTCGCCTCGCTCGGCGACTGGCTCGGCCTGCTGGCCACGGCCACCTTCGCTTCGGCCCAGGTGAGCGGCTCGGCCGCCAAGGGTCTGGCGTTCGGCTCCGTCATCGCGGTCCGGCTGCTGCCGGCGCTCGTCTTCGGGCCGGTGGCGGGCGTCCTCGCGGACCGGTTCGACCGGCGCTACATGATGGCGATCTGCGACGTCCTGCGGTTCTTCCTGTTCGCCTCGATCCCGCTGGTGGCGCTGCAGAGCACGAACTCGACGGTCACCATCGGCTGGGCGGCGGTCGCCACCTTCCTCATCGAGACGATCACCCTGATCTGGATCCCGGCCAAGGAAGCCTCGGTCCCGAATCTCATTCCGCGGGGCAAGCTCGAGGACGCCAACCAGCTCACGCTGATCACGACCTACGGGATCACGCCGGTGCTGGCCGCGCTCGGGCTGGCCGGGCTGAACCAGCTCTACTACTCGGTCAGCGCGGGCGGCGTCGACCTGCCCGAGACGACGGCGTCCACCGTCGCGCTGTACTTCAACGCGCTGTCCCGGCTGGCCACGGCGGTCGTGGTCTTCTTCGGCATCCGCGAGATCAGCGGCCGGGACGGCCGGCACGAGGTCCCGCAGGAGAGCGCGCTGCGCCAGTTCGTCGACGGCTGGCGCTACATCGCGCGGTCGCCCCTGGTCCGGGGCCTGGTCCTCGGCATCCTGGGCGCGTTCGCCTGCGGCGGTCTGGTGATCGGCACCGCGCAGTTCTACGCCCGGTCGCTCAGTGGTGGCGACTCGACGTTCTACCTGCTGTTCGGCCTGATCTTCATCGGCCTCGGGGTCGGCATCGCGCTCGGCCCGCGCCTGATCGGCCAGCTGTCCCGGCGTCGTTGGTTCGGCCTGTCGATCATGCTGGCCGCCCTGTCGGTCGCCGCGCTGGCGCTCGCGCCGCACCTCAGCATCGCCGCCGTCGGCACCCTGCTCGTCGGGGCCGGGGCGGGCATGGCCTTCCTCTCCGGGACGACGCTGCTCGGCGGCGAGGTCGAGGACGAGGTCCGCGGCCGCGTCTTCGCCTTCGTCCAGACCTCGGTCCGGGTCGTGCTCATGCTCGCGATCGCGTTGTCCGGCGTACTGGTGGGGGCGGGCGGCTCGCCTGAGCTCTCGATCGGCGGCACGACCGTCCCGATCTCCTCTACGCGCGTACTGCTCTTCATCGCGGGCATCTGCGGCACCCTGGCCGGCTACTGGGCCCTGCGCCAGATGGACGACAAGCCCGGCGTACCGCTGCTCCGCGACATCTGGGCCTCGATGCGCGGACGACCGCTCGGCCTGCTCGGCGACAGCGCGGCCAGCGGGATGTTCATCGTCTTCGAGGGCGGCGAGGGTGCGGGCAAGAGCACCCAGATCGAGCTGCTCGCGAGTCACCTGCGGGAACAGGGGCGCGAGGTGCTCGTCACGCGCGAGCCCGGCGCCACGCCCGAGGGTGCGCGCATCCGGGAACTGCTGCTGGAGACCCACTCGCCGGAAGGCTCGCTGTCCGCGCTCGGCCCTCGGGCCGAGGCTCTGCTCTACGCGGCGGACCGCGCGCATCACGTCGATTCAGTGGTACGCCCAGCGCTCGACCGAGGTGTGGTGGTCATCAGCGACCGCTACGTGGACAGTTCGCTCGCCTATCAGGGCGCGGGGCGGACGCTGGACGCCGACCAGGTCGCCTGGCTGTCGTCGTGGGCGACCGAGGGACTCACCCCGGAGCTGACCGTGCTGCTCGACATCGACCCGCGGATCGGGCTCGACCGGGTCGCCGAGCGAGGCGACGGCCACGACCGGCTGGAGAGCGAGGCGATCTCGTTCCACGACCGGGTCCGGCACGCCTTCCTCAGCCTGGCCGACGCTGAACCGCGCCGATACCTGGTCGTCGACGCCACGCTGCCGGTCGACCGGGTCGGCGAAGCCGTCGCGGAGAAGGTCGACCGCATGCTGCCGCCGTTCCACGAGGCCGACAAGAGCCGTTCGGCTGGGCAGGGGGACGCGGAGCCGCCCACCTTTCGGTCGACCGGATCGCTCGACCGGGCCGAGGTGACCGCCGAACTCGCGACTCGCCGGGGAAGCGCTCGCGCTGAGCCGCCAGAAGTGCAGTCAGCGCACCGATGACGGGCGACGTCTTCGATGACCTGGTCGGCCAGCCGGAGGCGGTCGAGACGCTGCGGGCTGCGTCGGCGGCGGCCGACCTGATTCTGCGCGGTCAGCCGTCCCCGCCCGGGGTGATGACGCATTCGTGGCTGTTCACCGGCCCGGCCGGCTCCGGCCGGTCGACGGCGGCCCGGGCCTTCGCGGCGGCGCTGCAATGCGTACGCGGTGGGGTGGGCTGCGGCGAGTGCTCGGGCTGCCACACCGTCCTCGCCGGTACGCATTCCGACGTGCGATTCGTCGTCCCGGACGGGTTGAGCATCCCGGTCGCGCAGATGCGGGAACTGGTCCTGCGGGCGGCGAGCGCCCCCACGGCGGGCCGGTGGCAGGTGCTGGTGGTGGCGGACGCCGACCGGCTCACCGAGGCGGCGGGCAACGCCCTGCTCAAGGCGGTCGAGGAGCCACCGGATCGGACGGTGTTCCTGCTCTGCGCGCCGTCGACGCATCCGGACGACATCTCCGTGACGATCCGGTCGCGGTGCCGTCTCGTCCCGCTGCGTCAGCCGGGAGCCGACGCGGTGGCTTCGTTGCTCACCCGGCGGGACGGCGTACCAGCTGATGTCGCGGCCTGGGCTGCCGCGGCCGCGCAGGGACATGTCGGCCGGGCGCGCCGGTTGGCCGCGGACTCGCACGCGCGGACCCGGCGGGACGCGGTACTGGCGGTGCCCCGGCAGCTGACCACGGTCGGCGCGTGTTTCGACGCGGCGGCCTCGCTGATCGAGGCGGCCGAGGCCGAAGCGGTGGACGCGGTGGCGGCGGTGGACGCGGCCGAGCGCAGCGCGCTGGAGATGGCGCTGGGCGCGGGCGGAACGGGCAAGGGCGCGGCGGGCGCGGCCCGGGGCAGCGCCGGGCAGCTCAAGGAGCTGGAGAAGCGGCAGAAGTCGCGGGCGACGAGGGCGCAGCGCGACGCGTTGGACCGGGCTCTGATGGACCTCGCGGGGTTCTACCGGGACGTGCTGAACGCGCAGTTCGGCGCGGCGGTCGCGCCGATACACACCGACGTCGACCAGGTCACCCGGGCGGCGGCGGCGAAGTGGCGGCCGGAGTCGACGCTGCGCCGGCTGGAGGCCGTGCTGGCCTGCCGCGAGGCGATCGACACCAACGTCAAGCCCAAGATCGCCGTCGAGGCGATGATGCTCGCGCTCTGGCGCGGCTGACGCCCGATACATTTCCCGGCGAGTTATCCACAGAGTTGTCCACAGGGATTGCCTCGTTATCCACAGGGACTACCGGGGCTGTGGAAGCGCCGGTAGCCTCGGCGACGTGCGGGAGATCGACGAGGCGTGGATCGAGGAGGCGGTCACCGCTTACCGGCGTATCGAGGATCGGCAGGCCGAGTTCCAGCGGTCGCTCTCCGCGATAGAGGTGAGCGTCCGCTCGCCCGACGGTCTCATCGAAGTGGTCGTGGCGGGTGAGGGAGGGGTGCGGAACGTGGCCATCGTAGGTGCCCTTCGCAGTCAGACCTCGGCCGAGATCAACCGGTCGATCCAAGCCGCGCTCCACGCCGCCAAGGACGCGGCCGACTGGGCGCGTCGCCGCCTCCACCAAGAGGTCTTCGGGGACTACCCGCGCCTGGGAGGCCCGTCATGAGCGGACTCGCCAAGCTCGCCGACGCGCTGGAGCGCGCCGCCGAGCAGATCGCTGACATCCCGGCGGAACTGGCCCGGCATGAGGTGACCCCGTTCAACGACCTGGCCGCGGCGCCCGGCCGGCTCGGCGACATCGGCCGTGACCTGCGCCGTCAGTGCGCCGACGCGTTCCAGAACCGCTATGACGAGACGACCGGTGCCGCCCGGCGGCTCGACCGGCTCGCCGAGGGCGTACGCGAAGCCGGGGCGAACTATGCCACCGCCGAGGACACCGTCCGCGACGACGCCCGCCGGGAGCAGACCTTCGGGGATCATCCGGACTGGGGCCTCTGATGGACGCTCTGGACAAGATCGCCGGCCCCGCCGCAGACCTGCTCCAGCGGGTCGACGCCGCGTTGGGCCGCCACGGCGCGCCGCCCGGTCACCAGGTGTGGCCGCTGCTGCGCTGGGTCGGCAGCCTGCCCGGTCCGGCGGTGCAAGCGGTGGTCGGCCTGCGCCCCATGCAACTGCCCGGCGACGACGTCCGCGCGCTGACCGACCGCCTCGTCGAAGCGGTCTCCACCGTGGATCGTGTGGGCGTCAACTGGGAGGGCGACGCCGGGGCGGCGTACTTCTCGCAATGGTCGGCACACCGGCGGCACATCGCCGATCCCGACACGTCGCTCGGCGCCCGGCTCGACGACTTCGGGGCGTACCTGGACGACGTGGAGGGGTGGATCGCGGAGAGCCGCGTCTCCCTGGCGATGCGGCTGGCGCTGGTCATGAAGTCGGCCGAGGCGATCAGCGTCGTCACCGGGCTGGACCCGATCGAGGTCGGGCTGGCCGCCGCCACGATCGGCGCGCTCGTCCTGGAAGAGGTCGAGGAGATCTGCAAGGCGGGCGAGGAACTGCGGGAGACCTGGGAGACGCGGCTGGCCGCGCTGCCGTTCCGGCCCGGCCCGGACTTCGGTCCGTCGACCGGCGGCATCACCCGCGTCGACCTGTAGCAACCGTTCTCGAACGCACGGACGCCGCCGCTCCCGCGAGAGCGGCGGCGTCCGGTGCGGTACGCGTCAGACGGAGCGCCGTCGGGCCAGCAGGATCATCAGCCGCCCGAGCAGGGCCAGCAGCACACCCGCCCCGACCACGTACGCGACCGGGCCCATCCCGGTCTGGGGGAGCGTCCCGGGTCCGCCGCAGCCGGGTCCGCCGCAGCCGGCCGGGCTCGTGCTGGGCGCCGGGCTGACGCTGGTCGCCGCCGAGGGCGACGTCGACGGGGTCGGCGAGGAGACCACCGGGACGTTCGGGGCCGTGGCCGAGGTCCGCAGCAGCCCGACCGCCAGGTCGAGCACGGTCACCTGAGCCTGGTCCGGGCCGCAGAGGATCAGCTGGATCCGCAGGGAGGCGGCTTCCGCCTCGACCGCGGCGTCGGTGATCGACTTGTCGAGCGCGCCGAGCGAGATGCGGAGCAGGGCGTACGTCTCGGGGCCGGGCACCTGAAGATTTTCGGTAAGGCCTTCGACGTGGACGTTGCCGACGAGTGAGTTCAGCAGCGGCACGTCGAGCCCCCGCAGCAGGGTGCCGAGCGGGTCGCCGCCGGTGGCGGGGAGCACCACGTCGACGTGCTTCGCCGGAGTGCTCAGCCGCTGCGTGGGTACGCCGGAGCCGGAGATCTCCAGCAGCGGGTTCGAATACTCCACACTCGACGTACGCGCGGAGCCGGTCGCGGTGGCGGTCAGTGTCGGCGGCTTGAGGACCTTCACGGCCACCGCCCCGTTGAGCAGCCGCAGATCGGTCAGCTCGACCTCGGCCGCCGCGACCGACGCCGTCCGCCCGCCGGCCGTCCGCAGCCCGGTCACCGCCTGGCTGGACAGGTTGCGCGGTACGCGTACCAAAGCGGAGGAGGAACTCGGGAGCACGCTGAGGTCGGCGACGGCCGCCGAGCTGACCCCTGCCGGACCCGTCTGCCGGCCGCAGGCCATCCGGTCCGCCCAGGTGGCGTGGGCCGACAGGTCGCCGGTGCCCACCTTCGCGACGCCCGCGTCCTGGCTGAGCGCGTTGTAGCCGGCCGGACCGGCGTGCGTGGGCGGAGCCTGCTGGCTGACCGCGCTGCCGAGGAAGAGCGGTGAGAGTTTGAGCCCGACGACGCCGACCTCGACGTAGCGCGCGGCGGCCCGGGCGGCGACGGGCTTGCGGGCGTCCATCGTGGAGCGACTGGACGCGAGGGCGAGTTCGGCGACCGGCCCGACCGGTACGCCCAGCGGCCGCAGGTCGAGAGCGGTGAGCCGGACCAGGTCGGCGGACGACTCGGCGGCGTACGCCATCGGCGCGCAGCTCGCGGCGGCAGCGGATCCCGGCAGGACGACCGGCACGGCGGCGAAGAGCGCCAGCAGACCGGACGAGAGCAAGCGGAAGCGTCGGGGAGGCAGCATGCCGGGCCCAACGAACGCGTCCGCCGAACGGTGACGCGTTTGTCGGGCACTACCCGCATTTGGCTAACGACGAATGGTACGAATAGGTACGGGTGGTGCGCCGTTCCGCCGATGGTCCTAGAGTGGCGGGATGGGCATGCTCTGCGCGGTCACGTTCAACCAGTACGGTCGGCTCTTCTACCTCGACCCCGGCGAGTTCCAGCCGCAGGTCGGGCAGAAAGTCCTGGTCCCGACGGATGACGGCCCCGAGGTCGCCGAGTGTGTGTGGGCCGCGCAGTGGGTCTCCGACGACACCTCCGGCTTCCCCAAGATGCTCGGGCTCGCCGGCGACGACGATCTCGACCGCGACAAGCAGCTCCGGGCGCGCAAGGCGGAGGCGCAGGTCGCCGCCCGCAAGCTCATCCGGGAGCACCAGCTGCCGATGAAGGTCGTCGCGGTCGACCACGTCGACGGCTCCTCCCCGCAGACCACGATCTACTTCACCGCGCCGCACCGGGTCGACTTCCGCTCGCTCGTACGCGATCTCGGGGCGACCCTCAAATGCCGGGTGGAGCTGCGGCAGCTCTCCGCGCGCGATTCGGCTCGCGTACAGGGAGGGATCGGATCGTGCGGGCGCGACCTGTGCTGCGCCACCTTCCTCACCGACTTCGAACCGGTCACCATCCGGATGGCCAAGGATCAGGACCTGCCGCTCAACCCGCTGCGGATCTCCGGCGCCTGCGGGCGGCTGATGTGCTGCCTCAAGTACGAGCACCCGCTCTACCAGGACTTCCAGGCGAGCGCCCCGGCGGTCGGCGAGCGGGTCACCACCGACGAGGGCGACGGCAAGGTGGTCGCCCATTCCGTGCCGCGCGACTCCGTCGTCGTACGCCTCGACGCGGACGGATCACGCCGGGTGTGCCCGAAGGCGTCCGTCTGCGGATCGCGCAAGCTCTTCGAGGACCGCTACCAAGCCTCCTCCTGACGGCTCGCCCGGCAGATCACGGATACGCAGCCTGAAACCCGCCCGGGCGGCATGCAGATCCGCGATCTGCTCGGTGAAGAGCACGCTGGGCGGCAAAGGCCCGAAGGGCCGACAGCGAAACTGTGCGATGGACGCTAGGCTGCACGGCTGTGACGAACCCCCAGCAGCAAACGGGACAAGGCATTCCGGAGCAGTCCCCGGCGTCGGCGTTCGAGGGTCCGCCGGTCGGCGGTCCGGGCACCCCGGCTCCGGAGTCCGGTGTGGACCCGGGCAGCGAGCCGACGGTCCAGTTCGCGATGCTTCCGCAGCACCGTCCGACCTCGATGGAGCCGACCGAGCTGGGGTTCACGCCCAAGGAGCCGGTGCCGTGGCTCGGCCCGGTGCTGCTCGCCGTCACCGGCGTACGCGTCGCCTTCGCCGAGCAGTTCGGGGCGTACCTCGACAAGCGCGAGCTGCAGGGCGCCTTCCCGACGAAGATCTACGACGACCACGCCGAGGACGAGGAGCTGTGGCTCGACTACATCTCCGACCTCGGCGACGGGTTCAACGCCACCTACTCGATGGCCTGGCTGCTGTCGCAGAAGTCGTTGCGGGTCAACACCACCGACGACCACCAGGACGACCTGGTGCTGACCGAGCTGCCCCGGGGCCAGGTGCTCGTCATGGGCGGCGACCAGGTCTACCCGACTGCCAGCGGTCAGGAGTACGAGGACCGGATGGTCGGGCCGTACCTGGCCGCGTACTCGACGCCCGAGCCGGGTGAGACGCCGCCGTCGGCGTTCGCGCTGCCCGGCAACCACGACTGGTACGACGGCCTGACCGCCTTCCTGCGGCTGTTCGCCCGCCGCGAAGGGGGCCACGTCGGTGCCTGGCAGACCAAGCAGACGCGGAGCTACTTCGCGTTGAAGCTGCCGCACAACTGGTGGCTGCTCGCGGTCGACGTGCAGGGTGAGGCGTACCTGGACGATCCGCAGCTCGACTACTTCCGGAGCGTCGCCAACCTGCTCGGCCCGGACGACAAGGTGATCATCGCGTTCCCGCAGCCGTCCTGGGTGCAGACGCTCGAGCACCCCCGGGGCTATGACACTCTCGGCTACTTCCGGCGGAAGCTGATCGAGCCGACGGGGGCCAAGGTCAAGCTCATGGTCTCGGGCGACCTGCACCACTACGCCCGGTACGCCGAGGCGGAGTCGAGCGAGGAACAGCTCATCACCTGCGGCAGCGGTGGGGCGTACCTGTATGCGACGCATGGGCTGCCGTCGAAGATCACGGTCCCGCCGCGGCGCCCTTTCGCCATCGACACCCAGCAGCAGTCGTTCACGCTGCGCAAGACCTATCCGAGCAAGTCGAGGTCGCGGGCGCTGTCGGTCGGCATCTTCCCGCGGCTGCCCTGGCGCAACCCGGGCTTCGCGACCTTCCTCGGCATCATCCACACGCTGTTCCTGCTCTCGCTCAAGGGCAAGGCGCATCAGCTGTTGAGCTTCCCGGCGTTCCTGATGATCGGCCTGATGCTGGCCGGATCGCTGTTCTTCGCGGTCGGCCTCTCGCACGGCATGCTCCGCCGGATACCCGTCCTCCTCGGCCTCGCCCACGGCATAGCGCACATCCTGCTCGGGTACGCCGGCTACTTCGCCTGGCGCGAACTGCCCTTCGACGACCAGCCGTGGCCGTGGCCGGGCGTGCTCGCGTTCGCCATCTACGGCCCGGTCGCCGGGCTCATCGCCACCGAACTCGTCGCGCTCTACCTGTTCCTCGCCGGCGGTTTCCGGGTGAACCTCAACGAGCTGTTCGCCGGGCAGGGGATCGAGGACTACAAGGGCTTCCTGCGGATGCGGTTCGCGCCGGACGGCTCGCTCACGATCTTCCCGATCGGGGTGGACCGGGTGGGCCGCAAGTGGGAGCCCAAACCGCAGCGGGACGCCAGCACGCCCTGGTTCGACCCGGCCAAACCGCTCCGGCCCAAGCTCATCGAGGAACCCATCGTCATCCGCTGACCATCACCTCCGGCTTCCGACAGCTTCCTGCAGCGCCGGATCAGGGTTCCGCGTCGAATCATGATGCAAGATTCGACCTAGAACCCTGATCCAGCGCCACAGCGGGAGGCGGGGGGCGGAGAAGCGGGAGAGGGGAGGCGAAGTGCTGAATGAGATCGCGCGCATCATCGCGGTCGGACTGGCGCTGCTGGGCCGGCTGATCCGGCGGGCGTTCCGGGGGCTGCGGTTCCTGGTGCTCCTGGCGGCCTCCATCCGGACCACCACGGCGTCGGCCGTGCCTGGCAGCGGGCGGCTGCTCAACATCGCCCTCTATTCGACCGCGGCCGATCTCCTCCTGCTCGCCGAATGGTGGCGGCGCTCCACTCCCACGCCTGGCGTACCGGCGTTGATCGGGCTCATCCTCGGTCTCGCCGCGTGCGGCGCGGTCGGCTGGCTGCTGCACGACCGGACGTGGGCGCGATTCGTGCTGGCTGCGGTCGAGTTGGGCCGCCTGCTGGCCGTCCTCCTCGTCGCCCTGAACCTGGCCCCCGAGACGGCCGCCGCCGCGCTCATCGCGCTCGGCCTCGTCGAGCGGGCACTGTGGACGGTCTCGGGCACGCCGGGCCACCGGGCCGCGACCGCCTCGGCCGCCGCGCGCTACGTGGGCGCGCTGCTCGTACCGGTCGCCTTGGTCGTCCTGGTGGCGCTCGTGGTGGGCGGCCTGTTCGCGCCGCTGCTGGCTCAGGTCGCCCTGCTGGTCGCGCTGATCGCGGCCCTCCTGCTTCCGCCGGCTGGTACGCCGACAGCAAGGCCGCCGAAGCAACGCCCGGCGCCAGAGGCCGGACGCCAGTCGCGCCCCACCCCGAAGTCGCAGTCGAAGTCGAAGTCCCAGCCGAAGCCGCAACCCGAGTCGCCGCCGAAGCCGGCGGAGCCGGACTCGCCCGACGGCTCCTACCACGTCTACCGACCATCCTCAATGACCCCCCACCCCCCCACCCATCCCACCCACCCCCCACCCATCCCCCCCACCAACCCACCCCCCGACCCACCCAGTCCGTCCCGTTGATCATGGAGTTAACTGTGGTCTCGGCGGTGTGTCGAGGGTGCGAAGTCCATGATCAACGTGGCTGGGCAGAGGGGAGCGCGCGATGCGGGTGCTGATCGCGACGGCGGTCGAGGTCGAGGCCGACGCCGTACGCCGAGGGCTGGGCGAACGCGATGACCTCGTGGTCGCCCCGATCGGAGTCGGCCCGGCGAACGCGGCGGCGGCCACCGCCCGGCTGCTGACCCTCGCGGAGGCGGCCGGCGACCCCTACAGCGGCGTCCTCAGCATGGGCATCGCCGGTGGCTTCGCCGACGTCGTGGACCTGGGCGGGCTCGTCGTCGCGACGCGGAGCATCGCCGCCGATCTGGGCGCGCAGTCCCCGGAGGGCTACCTCACCATCGACGAGCTGGGCTTCGGCCGGGCCGTCTCCGAAGTGGATCCAGCGCTGCACGCGCTGCTGCGCGGGCGACTGCGCGACGCCGTCTCCGGCGACGTGCTCACCGTGTCGACCGTCACCGGGTTGGCCGGACGAGCCCAGGAGCTGCGGCTCCGCTATCCGCACGCGGCAGCCGAGGCGATGGAGGGCGCCGGTGTGGCGGCGGCCGCCGCGACCTGCGGCGTCGCGTACGCCGAGATCAGGGCCATCTCCAACGCGATCGGCCCCCGGGATCGGGCGGCATGGCAGATCGGCGCCGCTCTCCAGGCGCTGACGGGTGCCGCCGCCACGATCGGGGATAGCCTGGAAGCACTATGAAGATCGCGTACTCGCCCTGCCCGAACGACACCTTCGTCTTCCACGCGCTGACGCACGGTCTGGTGCCGGGCGCGCCCGAGTTCGACGTGACGTTCGCCGACGTCGACGTGACGAATACGGCCGCCCTCGACGGCCGGTTCGACCTGGTCAAAGTCTCCTACGCCGCGCTGCCCTGGCTGCTGGACCAGTACGAGTTGCTGCCCTGCGGCGGCGCGCTCGGCCGGGGCTGTGGCCCACTTCTGCTCACCCTCGAAGAAGCAGGGATCGACGGCAAGACGGTCGCCGTGCCCGGGGAACGGACTACTGCGTACCTGTTGATGCGACTGTGGGCCGAGCAGAGCGGGCAGCGGCCCGCGGAGATCGTGGTGGTCCCGTTCCACGAGATCATGCCGGGCGTCGCGGCCGGACGGTTCGACGCGGGTCTGGTCATCCACGAGGCCCGGTTCACCTATCCGCGCTATGGACTGTCGCAATTGGTGGATCTTGGCGAATGGTGGGAATCCGACACCGGGTCGCCGATTCCGCTCGGGGCCATCTTGGCCAAGCGCGGTGTCGTCGACCCGCGAGCGGCCACGGAGTGGATCCGGGCGTCGGTCCGGCACGCCTGGGCGCGTCCCGCGGACAGCCGGGACTACGTCCTCGCCCACGCGCAGGAAATGGAGCAGGCCGTCGTCGATCAACACATCTCGTTGTATGTCAACGAGTTCACCGAGGATCTCGGCCCGGCGGGCTACGCGGCCGTCCGCGAACTCCTGAACCGTTCGGAGAAAGCCGGACTCACCCCCGGTATTGCTGTTGGGCTGGACGATCTCGCTCGATAGCCTTAACCGGGCCGCATTGCCGCGGCGCGACGACGGGTCACGACGTGGCCGCACAGGGATGGGAAGCAGGGATCAACGGTGCCTACCGGTCGGGTCAAGTGGTACGACGCCCAGAAGGGCTACGGCTTCGTCACCAGCGACGAGGGCGGCGACGTCTTCCTGCCCAAGACCGCTCTCCCTGGTGGGGTCGCCGAACTCAAGGGCGGCCAGAAGATCGAGTTCGGGATCATCGAGGGCCGCAAGGGCGCGCAGGCGATGGGCGTGAAGCTGCTGGAGGCTCCGCCGTCGCTGGTGCAGGCGCAGGCTGAGGCGAAGCGGCGTACGCCGGACGAGCTGAACACGCTCATCGAGGACATGATCAAGGTGCTCGAGGCGAAGATCCTGCCCGACTTGAAGCGCGGCCGGCACCCGGACCGCAAGACGGCGCAGAAGATCGGTGAGGCGCTGCACGCGGTCGCCCGCGAACTCGAACTCTGACGCTCTCTCCACGCGCTTTCTCCGCGTGCAGATCACGGTCACGCAGGCTTCCTCACCGAAGTGAGCCTGCGTAACCGTGATCTGCACGTATCACGTTTCGGGGACGGCCGCCGTCACCCGCGACAACGCGAACGTGTGGATCGTCTGCGTACGCTCGTCTTCCGCGCGCAGGTAACCGGCGCCGATGGAGACCGGCCGGACCAGCCGTGAGTTGGTCGTGCCGTGGGCGTCGACGTAGCCGACCCACACCCGCGCCTTGTCCCGGACCGCCTGCTGCAGAACGGCTAGCGCGTCGCTGTGCGCCTGAACGGCGGTGATGCCGTCGACTGTGCCACCGGTGGCCGCGCGTACGGCTAACGGGGCGCGCTTGGCCGCGCGCGCAGCGGCGTCGCCGTGCCGCAGATGTTCGACGATGCCGAGCAACCGCGGCCGGGTCAGCCCGCTCGCGGGGTCGATCGGCGGCGCTACGACGGCTCGGGCCGGCGCACGGCGTACCTTGGGCTTGCTCAGCACGACAGCGCCCGTCGGGTCCTCCGGCACCGGGGTGTAGCCGGCTTCGCGCAGGGCGGCCAGCAGCCGACCCGGGGGCGACAGCGTGATCAGGACCGTCGGGGCGAGCCGGCGCAACGACAGCCCCGACAGCCTTCGGTCGGCCAGTGCGGAGGCGATCAGCGCCTCGTCGTCGCTGCGCAGATAGGACCCGGCCGCCCCGGTACGCAGCCCGCCGTGCGTACGCGAGATGTCGTCGATGAGATAGGTGAGCGCCTGCGGCACCGGCGTACGCGATCGTTTGCCGAACAACGTGTGCAGGTCGGCTGCGGCGTACCCGGCGTCGAGCGCCCGCCGGACGGAGTCCCGGGTGACCCGGTAGACGACCGCGCCACCGCCCGACTCGTGGTCGGCGACCATGTCGAGTTCGGCGGCGAGCTGCGGTTCGGGCGGGCCGGGCACCACCACGGTGAGGTCGGCCTGAACCATCAGATGGTCGACCGGCGGGGGCAGCAACGCCCCGAGCGCGAGCGAGGCCGGGCTCTCCTCCCGAGGCCGGTCGGCCCCCGGGCGGCGGCCCAACGGGTCGTCCTCCGGGTTCTCGCCGTCGTCGATGAGCAGCGCGCCGAAGGCGGTCAACCCGCCGAACCCGGTCACGCCCAGGCTCGCCGCCTCCGCCAGCACGGCCGAATAGACCGCCTCACGACCACGCACGCGGATCGGCGTACGCCACCCGAGCAGATCCAGCACATCCTGTTCGGACGGTGCCGTGCCGAGCGGCAGCGAGCCGAGCAGTTCGCGGCGCAGTCCCGGCATCCCCGCCCGTTCGGCTTCCGGGGCGAGCGCCGTGATCGGCCGGTCGCGTTCGTCGCGCAGCCCGATCAGCGACGGCTGCCGAGGCATGTTCAGCCACGCCTGGGCGAGCTGGGTCCACCGCTGCGCCAGCGGCTTGTCCCGCCAGCCGTCATAGCCGGCGGCGGGCAGGTATTCCGTCTCGGTCTCGCCGATCAGCCCGGCCGCGGCGACCACTTCGACCAGCAGCGCGGCCGTCGGCTCCGGCAGCTCGGCGGCCTTCGCCAGACGCCGCAACGGCAGCACCCCGAGCCCACCGCCGCGCAGGATGCTGATCGGCTCGGCGGCCAGCGCCTCCAGGACCGCTTCGGCCTCGCGCACGACCGTCATCGCCTGCCCGGCCCCGGCCCGGTCGATCGTCGCCTGCGGTCGCGTCCCGGCCGGCAACTCCGGCGGCTGCGGATGCAGGCGACCCAGCGGACCCTGGTCCCGCCGCAGCAACAGGCCCAACTCGCGGGGCAGCTCGACCGTCTGGTCGTCCAGGCGTACCAGGAGGTGTTGCTCGAGAAGTTCGAGCACGGCCGTGGGCGGCTCGCTGAACGTGCCCACCGGCGGCCCCTCGGCCAGCCGGTCCAGGACCGCGCGGGCCGAGGGCGGGGCGGCGAGGAGCGTGCGGCGCAGACGGGCCGGATCCGCGGCGAGCGCGTCCGCGGCCGGGTCGAGTTCCGCCGCTGGTCTCCCTAGTCCCGCCGGGTACGCCGAAAGCACTTCATCGATCGCACCGGTGAGTCGCAGTTCCTCCTCGGGCCCGTAGAGCAGGAGGAGTTTCTGGAGGGCGTGCACGGCTTCCCGAACCCGGGCCGGCTCCGGCCCGCCGGAGGGCACCGCGGCCAGCGCCACGATGGCGTCCATGGAGGTGTAGCCGTCGTCGCTGCGGGTCAGCCGGGCGGCGTCGAGGATTTCCAGGGTGAACCGGTCGAGCCGCTCGACCACTCGGGCCAGCGACAGCCGGGTCTGCGCGCGAGCCGCCAGCGCGGCGAGATCCGGCGGCACCGGTGTGATCAGATCCGGGCGGGCACGCAGCAGCTCACCGAGCGCCTCGTCGGAGAGGGCCCGCAGCCGGTCGGTGAATGAGGTGGTCATCGTCGCTCAACCGTACCCATTCGATCGCCAGCTGCGGGCCGCGCGCGCTCAGGTTCCCGGCCGGCGGCCGTACAGGTGAACCTTGGAGCCGTAGCCGAGCGTCGCGTAGTACTTCTGCGCGTCCACCTTCAGCAGGTTGACGCAGCCGTGCGAGCCGATCCCCGTGTTGTGGATGTAGGTGGTCGTCTCGTGGAAGCCGTCGCCGTTGTAGAACTGCTGCCAGGACGGCAGCCAGACCTTGTACGGGTTGGACCAGTGCTTCGGCGAGCGGTCGAAGATCTTGAACCAGCCCGACGGCGTCGCATATCCGGCCATCCCCGTACGCGTGACGGTCGGCCCCCAGATGACCTTGCCACCCTTCATGATGTAGGTCGTCTGGTGGGTGAGGTCGACGCAGGCCACCAGCCCGGTGCCGGCCTGGCACTTGGCGGGGTCGGTGGCGGCCAGCCGCTTGGCGACGCTGGCCGTGGTGTCCCCGGCCCGTCCGTTGGCGGGCGAGATGCCGAACCGCTTCTGGAACTTCTTGATGGTCGCGCAGTCGGCGTCGGTCTGGTGCCCGTCGACGACGATCGGACCCCACGTCCCGAGCTTGGCCAGGGCGGTCTCGACCTCTTTCTGGCGCGGACCCTGCTGGCAGCTCGACGTCGTGGTGGTCTTGGTCGGCGTCGTCGTCTTGGTCGGTGTCGGACTCGGGCTCGCGGTGACGCTCGGGCTCGCACTCGGCGACGCGACGGCGCTGGTCTCCGCGACCGGCGCCAGGGTCGGCGAACCGCCGCCGGCCTGCGAATCAGGCTGGCATGCGGTCAGTGCGAACAACGCTGCGGCCGCCCCCGCGATGACGGCGACCGCGCGGTTTCTTCTCATGAAGCCCTCCCCAGTGCTCCGGAACCACGTCTTGACCGATCAGACGTATGCGGGGGCGCGTCCGGTTGCAGGCTGAGAGTAGACAAGAGCGTCCAGAAGGGAAAGAGAGCCGAATGTGAGTTTCCTGGCAAACCATTCGGAGGATGGTTGATCGAGACTTCGACGGTCCACCCTCAGGAAATGGAGAAGCGCGCGCGGCTTTCCCTGGCGGTCACCGCCGCCGTCGCCGTGGTCTGCGCGGCGGGCTGGCTCGTGCTTGCCTGGCTCGTCCGGGGGGAGCCGTTCGGGGACGCCGTGAACGAGGCGTTCGGCGTGCTCTTCGGGGTTTTGATCTTGCTTTCCGTCATCGGCGCGCTCCGAGCGAGGTCGCGCGCCAATTCGGGCGAAGATCCAGAAAAACCCTCATAATTCCCAGGGGGATGGCACCCTGGAACAGTGACACAGGTGAGCGCGGGAGGGACCGAGATGACCGCCGAGCCGGGCCCGGAGGGCGAGTCAGTGGAGGCGGAGACGCCGGCCGGTTCGCGTACCGGTCTGTCACGTGGGGCCCAGGTCGCGGTGGCCCTCACCGCGTTCGGCCTCACCGCCTGGTTCTTCTTCGCCTGGCTGGTGCTCGACCGGATGATGCTCGACGCGGCCGGTGAGGCGATCGGCAGCGGACTGCTCCTGCTGCTCCTCGTCTCCATCGTGAGCGCGCTCGCCCGCAGCCGCTCCGACTAGCGAGGTGACCCCGGCCACTTCCGGCTCCGGGTCAGACAGTTTCCGGCCACGGGTCAGGCAGTTCCGGCCACGGGTCAGGCAGTGGAGAAACGGCTGCCGGCGGCACTGCGTTCGCCCCCGTTGGACTCCCCCGAACGCTCATGCCGCCGGCCTGCCGGCCGTCTGGCCGACGGCTTCTTCCACACGAGGGACGCACAGGGTCGAGGGGGAGGTTGCGAGTCAGCCGCCAATTCGACCGTTCGGCGGGGGCACCGTAACCGAGCGGAGGAGCGTCACGTCACGCCTCACCCGGCCGGGACTGCCGGTGAGCAGGCGACCCGTGTCAGACTGGAGGGTCGCCCCTTACTGCATCGAGGTGAGTTCATGTCGAGCGGCCCGCTGATCGTCCAGTCCGACAAGACGCTGCTGCTGGAGGTCGATCATCCGGACGCGGCGGCCTGCCGGGCCGTCATCGCGCCCTTCGCCGAGCTGGAACGCTCACCTGAGCACGTGCACACCTACCGCCTGACCCCGCTGGGCCTGTGGAACGCCCGCGCCGCCGGCCACGACGCCGAGCAGGTCGTCGACGCGCTCCTGAAGTACTCGCGGTACCCCGTTCCGCACGCGCTGCTGGTCGACGTCGCCGAGACGATGGACCGGTACGGTCGCCTGCAGCTGGCCAACGACCCGGCGCACGGACTGGTCCTGCGGGGTCTGGACCGGGCCGTGCTCGTCGAGGTGGCGAAGTCGAAGAAGCTCGCCGGCATGCTCGGTACGCAGCTCGACGCCGACACCATCGCGGTGCATCCGTCCGAACGAGGCCGCCTCAAGCAGGCCCTGCTCAAGCTGGGCTGGCCGGCCGAGGACCTGGCCGGCTACGTCGACGGCGAGGCGCACGACATCGACCTCGCGCTGGACGGCTGGAGTCTGCGCTCGTACCAGAAGGAGGCGGTCGAGCACTTCGAGGCGGGCGGCTCCGGCGTCGTCGTCCTCCCGTGTGGCGCAGGTAAGACGCTGGTCGGCGCGGCGGCGATGGCTTCGGCCAAGGCGACCACCCTGATCCTGGTGACGAACACGGTCGCGGCCCGGCAGTGGAAGCGTGAGCTGCTCGCCCGGACCTCGCTCACCGAGGAGGAGATCGGCGAGTACTCCGGCGAACGCAAGGAGATCCGGCCGGTCACCATCGCCACGTACCAGGTGCTCACGATGCGTCGGGGCGGCACCTTCCCGCACCTCAACGTGTTCGACGCCCGGGACTGGGGACTCATCGTCTACGACGAGGTCCACCTGCTGCCCGCGCCGATCTTCCGATTCACCGCCGACCTCCAGGCCCGGCGCCGCCTCGGGCTGACCGCCACCCTCGTCCGGGAGGACGGCAAGGAGGGCGACGTCTTCAGCCTCATCGGCCCCAAGCGCTACGACGCGCCCTGGAAGGACATCGAGGCGCAAGGCTGGATCGCCCCTGCCGAGTGCATCGAGGTACGCGTCACGCTCACCGACGAGGAGCGGATGGCGTACGCGATGGGGGAGGCGGAAGAGCGCTATCGCATGGCGTCGACCGCCCGGACGAAGCTGCCCGTGGTGCAGGCGCTCGTCGAGCGCCACCCCGACGAGCAGGTGCTCGTGATCGGGGCCTACCTCGACCAGCTCCACCAGCTCGGGGAGTACCTCGACGCGCCCATCCTCGAGGGGAGCACCACGAACAAGGAACGGGAGCGGCTGCTGGACGAGTTCCGCTCAGGCAGCCTGCGTACGCTCGTGCTGTCCAAAGTGGGCAACTTCTCCATCGACCTGCCCGAGGCGGCCGTGGCGATCCAGGTCTCCGGCACTTTCGGGTCCAGGCAGGAGGAGGCCCAGCGGCTCGGCCGGGTGCTGCGCCCGAAGGCCGACGGGCGTCAGGCGCACTTCTACACGGTCGTCTCCCGCGACACCATCGACACCGAGTACGCCGCCCACCGGCAGCGCTTCCTCGCCGAGCAGGGGTACGCCTACACCATCGTGGACGCCGACGACGTCCTGGCCTGACGCTCCGGTGGCAGGCGTGGGCGCTGCGCGGGAAGGCGGCTCGCACGCCGCGCCGGTGGTCGGTCCGCGCGGCGCGGGCACCGCTGACCGCCGGCTGGTGAACGGCC